>JAEEZZ010000144.1 GCA_016292255.1 Oscillospiraceae bacterium | reverse complement strand
GTTTGCTTCGCAAACCGGACGGCCAATGGCCGCCCCTACGACATGGAACGGCATTCCCCGCGTAGGGGGCGGCGCCCTCGACGCCCCGAACGTTCCAACGCCGCGACCGGGTCGGAGCAACGCACCCGGCTTGGACAAAATTATTTTCCCCAAAACGGCAAAAAATGCTTTACTTTTGCCCCGGGCTTTGCTATAATACTTAGGCAAACGCGCCGGTGGCTCAATGGATAGAGCATCAGATTCCGGTTCTGAGGGTTGGGGGTTCGAGTCCCTTCCGGCGTGCCAAAAGAGAGGTCATCCACAGGATGGCCTCTCTTTTGCGTCTGATGTCGGCTTGCGCTCAGTCCTTGGTCAGCTCCGCGCTGACGGCGGAGATCTCGTAGGCGGTGCGGGTCTCGGTCTCCCCGTTTGCAAGGAGCTTGTTGTAGGCCCGGCTTTGGAGCCGCCCGGTCAGGGTGATCCGGGCCCCTGCGCTCAGCTCCGCGATCTGCCGGGCCGTCCTGCCCCAGAAAATGCAGGGCAGATAGTCCGTCCGGCGGTAGCTCCGGCTCACCGCCAGCATCCCGTCGCAGATCTCCCGGCCCAGGGGGGTGCGCCGGTAGACCGGATCCCGGCACAGGGTGCCGGTCAGCGTCACCACGTCGTCTGGCTCCTCGTCGGTGAGCTCGATGCCCTCGGCATAGACGGAAATGATCAGATGCCGGCCCGTCTCGTCCAGCTGATTGTAGGATCTGACCTGGCCCGTGACCAGGATCCGTTCCCCCCAGGCGCAGTCCGTGGCGTTCAGCAGGGCCAGATCTGCCAGCACCCGCAGCCGATCCACCGTCCCGGACAGGCGCTCCACGTCCAGAAAGAAGCTGTAAAACTGCCTGCCGTGGTTCTCGTGGGAAAAGACCGGGGCCGAATCCATGGTTCCGATCAGTCGGATATGATTGGTAATGTATTCCATTTGTCCACCTCACTGAATGATCTGTGACAATGTATTCAGCGGGGCGGACGGATATGCAGACAGCCGCCCTGATTTCCAGGTACAAGGAAATCAGGACGGCTGCTTCGTAATGCTTAAGCTTCGAGCATCCGGATATACTCGCTCAGGACGGGCTCAAACTTCACGCCGTACCAGTGATCGGGATCGGGACGGGTGACCTCGATGCAGCGCAGGGTATAGTCTGCGGCGATCCGGGCGGCGTCGTAGGGCGTCTTGCCCCGAACCAGCGCGCCCACAAAGGCGGAGGCGTACACGTCGCCGGTGCCGTGGCAGCCCTTCTCGTAGCGCTTATGCTTGTAATAGCGGCAATCGTCCCCCTCCAGCACCACCACGCCGGTGGTTTCAGGCTCGTAGCTGACGCCGGTAAGCACGATGGTCTTGGCGCCGGCGGAGCGGAGGCTGTCCAGCAGACCCTTGATATAGCTTTCGTCGTACTGCTCCTTGTAAGGCCAGCCGGTGAGCAGGCAGGCCTCGGTGATGTTGGGCAGGATGATGTCCGCCTGGAAGGCCAGGGTCTTCATCTGCTCCACAAAGGCCATATCGAAGCCCGGATACAGCTTGCCGTTATCGGCCATAGCGGGATCCACGATGTTCACGCAGCCCTCGGCAGCGCAGGTCCGGAAGATCTCCTTCACCGCGGCGATCTGCTCCGCGCTGCCCAGATAGCCGGTGTAGATGGCCTGGAAGCGGATGCCCTCCTTGTTCCAGTGGGCGGTGATCCCGGGCAGATCCTCGGTAAGATCCCGGAAGGTGTAGCCGGAGAAGCCGGCGGTGTGGGTGGAGAGGACGGCGGAGGGCAGGATGGCGGTTTCGTGGCCCGCAGCGGACAGAATGGGCAGGGCAACAGTCAGGGAGCACTGGCCCACGCAGGAAATATCCTGCACGGTTATAATACGCTTGTAATCCATGTTGCAGATCTCCTGTTCCGGTGTGTTATTGTTTCGGGCGAAGCTGCTCGATCACGCCGATGCGGTTCAGCGCGGGCCGCAGGGCTGTGTAGAGGATCGGCGCGACAACGAGGGCAAAGCCGTTGTTGATGAGAGAGCCGGGCAGCTTTTCCAGCATGACGAGCCAAGTTCCGTCCAGGGCGACGCCGCCCACGAAGTGCTGCTTAACGAAGGTTTTCAGCATATACAGGGCAACGTAGCTCAACGCACCGATCACGCAGCCCAGAATGACGCGAACGTGACCGTTGCCCTTCAGGACGTTTCCTTCCTTCCGGTAGGCGCCTGCGATCAAGCCCGCCAGCATGGCCGCACAGAATTTCATGGCAAAGGTAATCAGCGCTTCAAGGATCCCGTAGCCGATGGTGAGGTCATAGAGGAAGTTGCCGATGCCTGCTGCCAGACCGCCCAGCCAGGGGCCCAGGATCAGACCCGCCAGCAGATCAAAGACGTTGCTCGGGTGAAGCTTCGTGCCCATAAACGGGAAAGTCAGCAGGTTGACAACCGCAAAGATGATCGCAGCCATCAGTGCCGTGTAGACAATGTGATGCAGCTTGATAGAATTTTTCATGCTTTCGCCTCCCAAACGATTGACAATCCTTCTGTTGTCGGCTATGATTATAGCACAATCTGGCCCGGTGTATATGCTCAGTTTTAGACTTTTTTATAGGGCCAGATGGCCCCGGCTGGGGGCAGGGAATAGTGAATAGTGAATAGTGAATAGGGAATAGGGAATAGGTGAGGTGTTTTCAAATTGCCATTTGAAAACATGGAAAACGTAGGGGCGGCCAGTGGCCGCCCGCAAGCCGCAGAGAGTTTCCCACCTGTGTTCCTCCGTAGGGACGGCACCCTGCCGTCCGCGTTCCCCCGTAGGGACGGCACCCACCTGTAGCGCCGGCTATTAGCCGGCCCGTTCTCCCGTCCCCGTAGGGAGCGAACTCGAAGAGTCACGAAGTATGCCCACATCGCTCCGGCGTTCGGCACGAACGCAATTTGCCGGAGGCAAATCCAACCGCACCGCAACGCTGTGACCCGGTTAAAACAACGCACCCGGCTGGATCGCCCTGCGGGCGATTGTGTGCTTCGCAAACCTGACGAGCACAGCTCGTCCCTACGAACTCTGAACCATGAACCCGGAACCGTGGCGCACCGGTTAAGTGACGGCCCAAATATGCAAGCCGTGGCGCAGCATATTTGGCTGCCGGAACTTATGCAGAGCTGTGCGCCGCTACGGAACCTTGAACCCAGTACGCACAACCTATACTGATCCCCGAAAGGAGCCGAACCATGTTTTCCTTCACCCTCACTCTCGATCCTAAAGGCAAGACGCCCATGTACGACCAGCTCTATGCGGCCGTGGCGGCTGCCATCCGGGAGGGCGCGCTGCGCTGCGGGGAAAGGCTGCCCTCCAAGCGGGAGCTCTGCGCCCAGCTGGGGGTCAGCCGCGCCACGGTGGAAACGGCCTACGAGCTGCTGTGCGCGGAGGGCTACGTGGAGTCCCGGCCCCGGAGCGGCTACTATGTGGAGGACTATCTGATTTCCGGACAGGGGACGGTGCCCAACTGTAGCGCCGGCAATCTGCTGGCAAACCAGGTGCGTTATTCGGATCGTTTCCGGCAGCGAGACCTGCGGGGCGTCGAGGACGCCGCCCCCTACGGCTCTCTCCTGTCCACCTCCGCAGTGGATGTGTCCGCCTTTCCCTACGCCTCCTGGGCCAAGCTCTACAAGGAGGTGGTCTACAACTCCCCGGAGCTTTTGCAGCGGGGCGAGCCCCAGGGGGAGCCGGCGCTGCGGGCGGCCCTGGCGCGGCTGCTGAGCGAATACCGGGGCGTGGGCTGCGCGCCGGAGCAGGTGGTGGTGGGCTCCGGCATGGAGACCCTGATGGGACAGCTCATCACCCTTTTTGGCCCCGACGCCGTCTACGCCATGGAGGATCCCGGCTACCCGGCCATGGAGCGGAGCCTCTCGGCCCGGGGCCGGGCGATCCGCTGGGTGCCCATGGACGGCAGCGGCATGGACGCGGAGGCCCTGGAGGCCGGCGGGGTCACGGTGGCCTATCTGACCCCCTCCCACCAATTCCCCCTGGGGATTACCATGCCCGCCTCCCGGCGCTCCCAGTTGCTGCACTGGGCCGCGGCAGGGGAGCGGTGGATCATTGAAGACGACTACGACAGCGAATTCCGCTACGGCGGGCGGCCCATCTCCTCCATGCAGGGCATGGATCGCCACGGCCGGGTGATCTACGCCGGGACCTTCTCCCGGAGCCTGGCCCCGGCCATCCGTCTGGCCTATATGGTGCTGCCCGGGGCGCTGCTGCCCCGCTGGCAGGCCCTCTACGGACGGCAGCAGCCAACAGTGTCCCGCTACGAGCAGACGGTCATGGCCCGCTTCCTGGCGGAGGGCTATTACGGGCGCTATCTGCGCCGGGTGGGGAAGCTGTACGCCGACCGACGGGCCGCCCTGCTGACCGCCCTGGGGGAGATCCCCGGCCTGGAGGTCTCCGGGGCCGACGGGGGGATCCATTTTCTGCTGTGTCTGCCCCGGCACAGCGAGGGGGAGCTGCTGCGACGGGCCGCGGAGGCGGGCCTGCCCCTGCGGGGGCTGTCGGAATTCTGCCACCGGGTCAGCCCCCCGGCGTCCACCCTGGTCCTGGGCTTCGGCGGCCTGCCCACGGAGCGGGTAGGAGAAGTGGCGATGAGGCTTAGGGCGGCGTGGGAGTAGAGAATAGGGAATAGGTAATAGTGAATAGTGAATAGTGAATAGTGAATAGGCAATAGGAGAAAGGACGCGCTACCGTAGGGTACGGTTGTAGGGGGCGGCGCCCTCGACGCCCCGAACGTTCCAACGCCGCGACCGGGTCGGAGCAACGCACCCGGCTGGATCGTCTGCTGACGAATACGATTGTTTGCTGCGCAAACGGCGGGCTGATAGCCCGCGCTACGACATGGAACGCCATTCCCCGCGTAGGGGGCGGCGCCCTCGACGCCCCGAACGTTCCAACGCCGCGACCGGGTCCGAACAATGCACCCGGCTGGATCGCCCTGCGGGCGATTGTTTGCTTCGCAAACCGGGCGGCCAATGGCCGCCCCTACGACATGGAACGGCATTCCCCGTGTAGGGGGCGGCGCCCTCGACGCCCCGAACATTCCAACGCTGCGACCGGGTCCGAACAACGGACATGGCTGGATCGCCCTGCAGGCGATTGTTTGCTTCGCAAACCGGACGAGCAATACCCATAAAGGGCACAGGTGCTCGTCCCTACGGGCGGTGCGGAACGGGGCAGCCCCTACGGGGGGCGGGCGCACACTACCCATGAAGGGCACAGGTGTGCGCCCCTACGGCGGGCACGGAACGGGGCGGCCCCTACGGTCTTATTCCTCATTCCCGGTTCCCTACATTTTGCATTTTGCATTTTGCATTTTGCATTCCGTTCCCCGGGCCTGCACGAAAAAGAGCGCCCTTGCGGGCGCTCTTTGCTCAATTCTGCGAATCCTTCCTTTTCCGCACAAACAGGGCGATGAGCCCTGCCGGCACTGCGAGGCTGCTCAGGCACAGGCCTGCTCCCATCACAAAGGACGAGAAGTTGTCGCCCTGTCCGCCGGAAATGATAAATCCGGCCAGAAGCAGCGTGATCGCAATGGCGAACAGGATCAGAATCTTCAGCAGAAAAATGATAAGTTCATCTGATTTCAATTTGCAATTCCTCCGGGAATTGCTTCAGCCCCAGAGGCTGAGCGGCTTTGGGGTCAATCCTTGACGATCTCCTTCAGACCGCCGGCCAGAGCTGCCAGACCCTGCATATCGCTGGGGATGATCAGCTTGGTGGCCTGACCGTCAGCCACCTTCTGCATGGCCTCCAGGGCCTTGAGCTTGATGACCTGGTCGTTGGGATGGGCCTCGTTCAAAAGCTTCAGGGCGTCGGCGGTGGCCTTCTGCACCGCCAGGATGGCGGCAGCCTGGCCTTCGGCCTTCAGGATGGCGGCCTGCTTGTCGGCCTCGGCCTTGAGGATGGCGGCCTCCTTCTCGGCGCTGGCCTTCAGGATGGCGGATTCCTTTTCGCCCTCGGCCACCAGAATGGCGGAGTGCTTCTGGCCCTCGGCCTGCAGGATGGCCTGACGGCGGTCACGCTCGGCCTTCATCTGCTTCTCCATGGAGTTCTGGATGTCGGAGGGAGGCAGGATGTTCTTCAGCTCCACGCGGTTGACCTTGATGCCCCAGGGGTCGGTGGCCTCGTCCAGGATGGCCCGCATCTTGGTGTTGATCACGTCGCGGGAGGTCAGGGTCTGGTCCAGCTCCAGGTCGCCGATGATGTTACGCAGGGTGGTGGCGGTGAGGGTCTCCATGGCGATCATGGGCTGCTCCACGCCGTAGGCGTACAGCTTGGGGTCAGTGATCTGGAAGTAGACCACGGTGTCGATCTGCATGGTGACGTTATCCTTGGTGATAACGGGCTGGGGGGGATAGTCCAGCACCTGCTCCTTGAGGGAGACGATCCGGGCGATGCGGTCAATGAAGGGGGTGAGGAAGTGCAGACCCACGGGCCACACAGCACGGAACGCGCCCAGACGCTCGATGACGTAAGCCTGGGACTGCTTGACAACGCGGATCCGCTTGAGCAGATAGCCGATCACGATCACAAGAACGGAAAGGAGAATGATGGTTCCGGTATCCATGAAATATAACCTCCTGAAATAATAAATTCTTCTTTTCTTCAAATTGTTTTTGTTTGGGGGACACGCTCTGGGATTACTTGGAATTCGGGGAAACGATGAGCTTGACGCCGTCGACGCGACGGACGGTGACGACGGTGCCGGATGCGATCTTCGCGCCGCTCTCGGAACGGGCGCTCCAGGGCAGGCCGTTCAGCTTGACGGTGCCTACGGCCTCGAGATTGTCGATGGCCTCGGTGACGATGCCTTCCTGGCCGATCACGGCGTCCACGTTGGTGCGGACCTTGTGGGGATCCACATACTTCCGCAGGAAGGGCCGCAGCAGCAAAAGCATCCCGGCCGAGACCAGCGCAAAGATCAGCACCTGCAGCCACGGGGCCGCGCCCAGCACACAGGCCAGCAGCGCAGCCAGGGAGCCTACCACGAACCAGAGGCTCACCAGGGCCACCGTGGCCAGCTCCGCGCCGAGGAATACAGCGGCCAAAGCGATCCAGACGATCAACATAGTTTTCTCCTCCTTTCCAGCTTATTTTACAGTGCTTTTGCGGGGATGTCAATGGAGAGTTTCCGGGGGAATGTGTGGAGTTCTTGAGGAAATGTGCCGTTTCCCGCGGGGCGGGGCGGAGGGAGGCGGCAGGAGCCGCCGTTTTGGGCCCGATCATACAAAAAAACCCATGCAAAGGACAGATCCTTCACATGAGTCTTGCTTTTCAAGGCAGCCCGGCGGGAAAACCCGCGTGATGACGTACTGCCTCCGCAGCCGAAGCCGCGGTACTACTCCCTCAAGAGCGCGTTCACTTGTACTTCCCTTATACCACCGTTTTGAACATTTGTCAAGTGCTTTCCGAGAAATTTTTGGCGTAAGTTTCAAAGTGAGGACCTGAGGCTCATGGCTCAGAGCGCGTAGGGGGCGGCGTCCCCGACGCCCCGAACCTTTCCCGTTTCGATACGGTCGGGCTGTCGAGGACGCCAGCCCCTACGCCCTGCATACCCCGCTG
>JAEEZZ010000143.1 GCA_016292255.1 Oscillospiraceae bacterium | reverse complement strand
CTACCAGCCCGAGGCCTATATCGCCCACACGGACACCTACATTGAGAAGGACTCCTCCATCAACGACGAGATCGAGCGGCTGCGGCACAGCGCCACCTCCTCCCTCTTTGAGCGGCGGGACGTGATCGTGGTGGCCTCGGTGAGCTGCATTTACGGTCTGGGCGACCCCATCGACTACAAGAACATGGTCATCTCCCTGCGGACCGGCATGGAATACCCCCAGGAGGAGCTGATGAAGAAGCTCATCTCCATCCGCTACGAGCGCAACGATCTGGATTTCTCCCGCAACCACTTCCGGGTCCGGGGGGACACGGTGGAGGTCTACCCCGCCTACTGGGCGGGCCGGGCCATCCGCGTCGAGTTCTTCGGGGACGAGGTGGACCGGATCTCGGAGATCAACGCTGTCACCGGCATCCCGGAGCGGGTGGTCTCTCACGTTGCCATCTACCCCGCCTCCCACTACGTCACCACCAAGGAGAAGATGGACCGGGCTCTGGTGGCCATCCGGGAAGAAATGGAGGAGCGGGAGGCCTGGTTCAAGGAAAACGACCGGCTCCTGGAGGCCCAGCGCATCCGCCAGCGGACGGAGTACGACATGGAAATGCTCCAGGAGATCGGCTTCTGCACCGGCATTGAGAACTACTCCCGGGTCATTTCCGGCCGGGCCCCCGGCACGCCCCCCATGACGCTGATGGACTACTTCCCCGAGGACTTTCTGATGTTCGTGGACGAGAGTCACGTGACCCTGCCCCAGGTGCGTGCCATGTACAACGGCGACCGCTCCCGGAAGGAGAGCCTGGTGAACTACGGCTTCCGCCTGCCCTCGGCCTTTGACAACCGGCCTCTGACCTTCCCGGAGTTCCAGAGCAAGATCAATCAGGTGGTCTACGTCTCCGCCACCCCGGCCCCCTTTGAGACGGAGCGGGCGGGACAGATCGTGGAGCAGGTGATCCGGCCAACGGGTCTGCTGGATCCCCAGGTGGAGGTACGGCCCATCGAGGGCCAGGTGGACGATCTCATGGAGGAGATTGCTAAGGTCACCGCCCGGGAGGAGCGGGTGCTGGTCACCACCCTCACCAAGCGCATGGCGGAGGACCTGACCACCTTCCTGCAAAAGAACGGCATCCGGGTCCGCTATATGCACTCGGACATCGGGGCCATGGAGCGCATGGAGATCATCCGGGATCTGCGGATGGCCAAGTTCGACGTGCTGGTGGGCATCAACCTGCTGCGGGAGGGCCTGGATCTGCCGGAGGTGAGCCTGGTGGCCATTCTGGACGCAGACAAGGAGGGCTTCCTCCGCTCCCCCACCAGCTTGATCCAGACCATCGGCCGGGCCGCCCGCAACGCCGACGGCCGGGTGGTCATGTACGCCGACAAGCTCACCCCCGCCATGGACTACGCCATCCGGGAAACCAACCGCCGCCGGGGCATCCAGCAGGCCTACAACGAGGCCCACGGCATCGTCCCCAAGACCATCCGCAAGGACGTGCGGGAGCTCATCGAGATCACCCGTCAGGACGCCGAAGCCAAGGGCAAGGCCGGGGTGAAGCTTACCAAGGAGGAACGGGAGCGGGAGATCGCAAGGCTGGAGAAGCAGATGCGAAAGGCCGCCCAGATGATGGAATTCGAATTCGCCGCCGTGCTAAGAGACCAGATCATACAGCTGCGGGGCGGGACGTAGAATGCAAAATGCAAAATGCAAAGTGCAAAATGGAATGCATAATGTATAGTGCATAATGCATAATTGGTTCAGCGTTCAGATTCCGTAGGGGCGCACATTGTGCGCCCGCGTTTCCCCGTCTGTCATTCTGAGCCGCAGGCGAAGAATCCGTTCCCCATCCTCCGTAAGGGAACGGTACGAACATCGCACCCGGTCGGATCGCCCTGGCGGGCGATTGTTTGCTTCGCAAACCGGGCGGCTCATCCTTGCGGATAAGAGCCGCCCCTACGGGACGTGGAGCTTGTGCCGTGGCGCACCGGTGTGCGCCGCTACGAAACCGGGGCGGCGCAGGCGGGCTGCGGGCGGGCGGACGATTTTTGTCCGCCCGCCGGTTTTTTCTTTTCCCCTGAAACCTTTTTCCCCTGTCGTTCGTATATGTTAATGAAAGGCCTTTCACAAACAGATCGAGGTGATACGACTTGAGACTCAGCCTGGAGCAGGCGATGGCGGAGCACGGGAAGCGGGTGTTTGCCGCGGCTTACAGTCTGCTGAAAAACCGTGCCGACGCTGAGGACGTGGTGCAGGACGTGTTTTTGCGCTACTACACCGACGAGAAGCAATTTGCGTCCGAGGCGCATATCCGGGCGTGGCTGCTGCGGACGGCTATCAATCGGGCCAAGGATCTGCTCCGCGCAGCAAGTCGGCAGCGAGAGCTTCCCCTGGAGGATGTCCCCGCAGAACAGGAGCTCCCCGACGACGAGAGTGGGGCACTGTTCCGGGCCGTGACCGCCCTGCCGGAGCCCTACCGGATCGTTATCCATCTGCACTACTATGAGGATTATTCCGTCCGGGAGATCGCGCAGCTTCTGCGGCTGCCCCAGGCCACGGTGAAAACCCGGCTCTTCCGGGGCCGTCAGCTGCTCCGGCAAGTCTTTGAGGAGGAACCGACATGAACGAACACGAACGATACAGACAGGCCTTTGCCGCCCTGGACACCCGGGTCACTCCGGCGCAGATCCGGGCGCTGGCGGAGGCTGGGAAAGGAGAACACAAGATGAAACGCAAAAAGACGCTGCGCGTCGCGTTGATCGCCGCGCTGATCGTCCTGCTGCTCACCGGCACCGTCACCGCCGTCGGGATCCGGGGCGGCTGGCTGCTGCCCCTTTTATCCAACGCGGGCGTGGACCCCGAGCTGCTGGAAAAGGCCGCATCCCCCGCCGTCTCCGTCACCGTGGGAAACGAGCGCTGGACCGTGGACGAGCTCCTGAGCGAGGGAAAGATCGTCCTGTTCCAGTACACCCGGGAGAGCCTGGACGGCAGCCCCCTTCCGGAGATACCGGAGGGTGTCCGCTGGCAGTTGTATCTGATGGATGAAGACGGCATTCTGCTCAACGATAACCAGGGCAGCACCAATTACCCCACGGCGGACAGCGGCGACCCCACCCGCCGCGTGGAGCTGGAAAGCCATGAGATCTACTGCAACGGCAGGGAGCCGGACTGGGAGCACGTGACCCTGCTGCTCTATCTGGAGGGAGCCTCTCCCCTCCCCAGGCTGGTATACACCGCCCCGGCGGGGACGCCCCGGAGCAGGGTCGCTGCGCTGGAAAACGGGACGCCCGTACGGATCGGGCGCTTCACCCTGGAGCTGGACCCCAGCTCCGTCACGCGGGATGCAGACGCTTCCTTTGCCGCAGTCCTGAACGACGGAACGGTGGTGGAGGGCCGCGGAGGGAGCGGCGTCGCATCGCCCGAGACGGGGTTTGAACCCGGGTACACGGTTCAGATCACGCTGTCTCAGATCATCGAACCCGACGACGTTGCGGCCATTGAAATCGGCGGCGTACAATACCCGATCAGCTAAAGCAAAACGCCTCCCGGAAAGACTGCGCGGTCTTTCCGGGAGGCACTTTATTGCCTTGTTTTGTTGTTTTTACCATCTCATGTTTTCTTTTTGCTCTCTGCGTTCGGCCTTGGTGCGGGCGCGTTTCAGGGCGCGCTCCTCCTTTTCGCGGGCCCGCTCCATGCGGCGCAGGGCTTTTTCATCCGGATAGCGATCCGGGCGGGGCGCGGCCTTTTCGGTCAGCCGGCGCTCCAGACGGGGCTGCGGACTGCGGGCGTCCGGGGCAAGGCTCTTCGCTGCGGGGGCGTTCTCCTCGTTTTCGGCCCCGATCCCGTAGACGGCGCGCTGATAGCGTCTGGTCTTAAAGTAGTTTAACAGGTAATTGACCAGGCACAGTCCGGCAAAATACAGCAGGAACAAAAGCCCAGACAGGCCCTTGAGCTTCCGCGCGTTTGCAACAAGCCAAAACAGTCCAAAATGGCCCAGGTAAAAAACCGCGATCAGTCCAAGCACCACGATCAGGTTCCCGAGCATTGAATAACGCAGGCGCTCGTAAAATCTTTTCATTCTCATGTTCTGTCCCTCTTCGGTAGTTCCGCCGTTTGCGCACGGCAATTCTTACAGCCCCAATAATACAAGAAAAACGTTAAACGCACAAGGACAAAAACTGCAAAAAACGGGGGTGCTTTTTTGCAAAAAGTGCAAAACAGAGTATCCCCGACCACAAAAAAGAGTTGACAACTGTGGAAAAGCAATCTATAATAGATTTGTAAAATATATGTAAACGCGTCGCGGAGGCGAGACCGGCTTGCAAAACGGCAGCGAACGGGGAAAAGTGGAAGCCCCGGCGTTTGTGTGCCCGGTCGGCTTCCTCCAAGCGGCCCGCCAGGAGCGGGACGGGGGCTCCCGTTACAGAGCAAAGAGGCCTAATTAGGGTGGTACAGCGATCACTTCGCCCCTATCCGGGGCGGAGTGTTTTTTTCGGGCAGTGCTGGCTGGGAAATGCAAAATGCAAAATGCAAGATGCAAGATGCAAAATGAGCTATGAGCCACGCGCTGCGCGGACGACAGGGTGCCGTCCCTACAATATACGACGGAGGAAATCCATGGCGACCTATCACGGACTGAACGAACTGCGGGAGATGTTTCTCGCCTATTTTGAGAGCAAAGGGCATCTGCGGCTGCCCTCCTTCTCCCTGATCCCCCAAAACGACAAGAGCCTGCTGCTGATCAACTCCGGCATGGCTCCCATGAAGCCCTACTTCAAGGGCGAGGCAGAGCCCCCTCGCCGCCGGGTCTGCACCTGCCAGAAGTGCATCCGCACCGGCGACATCGAAAACGTGGGCAAGGACGGACGCCACGGCACCTACTTTGAGATGCTGGGCAACTTCTCCTTCGGCGACTACTTCAAAAAAGAAGCGATCCACTGGAGCTGGGAGTTTTTGACCCAGGTCTGCGGCCTGGAGGCCGACCGGCTCTATCCCTCCATCTACGAGAACGACGAGGAAGCCTTCGAGATCTGGAACAAGCAGGAGGGCATCCCCGCGGAGCGGATCTACCGCTTCGGCAAGGCGGACAACTTCTGGGAGCACGGCTCCGGCCCCTGCGGCCCCTGCTCTGAGATCTACTACGACCGGGGCGAGAAGTACGGCTGCGGCAAGCCGGACTGCACCGTGGGCTGCGACTGCGACCGCTACGTGGAGATCTGGAACAACGTCTTTTCCCAGTTTGACAACGACGGCCACGGCAACTACACCGACCTGGCCCAGAAGAATATCGACACCGGCATGGGCCTGGAGCGTCTGGCTGTGGCCTGCCAGGACGTGGACTCCCTCTTCGACGTGGACACCGTGCGGAACATCACCCGCCGGGTCACCGCCCTCACCGGCGCGGACTACGGCCAGAGCCACAAGACCGACGTGAGCCTGCGGGTCATCACCGATCACATCCGCTCCGCCGTGTTCATGATCGCGGACGGCGTTCTGCCCTCCAACGAGGGCCGGGGCTACGTGCTGCGCCGCCTGCTCCGCCGGGCCGCCCGCCACGGCAAGCTGCTGGGCGTAGACAAGCCCTTCCTCTTCGACGTGGTGGACACCGTCGTCCACGAGAACGAGGGCCACTACCCCTATCTGCGGGAGCGGCAGAGCTTTATCACCAAAGTCATCAAGTCCGAGGAGGAGACCTTCCTCAAGACCCTGGACGGCGGCTTGAAGATCTTCTCCGAAATGCTGGAGGCCCACAAGGCCGCCGGTGAGACCGTCTTCTCCGGGGAGGATGCCTTCAAGCTCTCCGACACTTACGGCTTCCCCCTGGATCTGACCGCGGACATGGCCGAGGAGGCCGGAATGTCCGTGGACCAGGAGGGCTTCAAAAAGCTGCTCCAGGAGCAGAAGCTCCGGGCCAGAGAGGCTCGCAAAAAGCTGGGCGACCTGGCCTGGGAGGGCATCGAGCTGGGCCTGGACAACACCCCCACGGAGTTCACCGGCTACGAAAACAGCGAGGAGATTGCAAAGATCCTGGCCGTGGTGGTGGACGGAGAGCTCTCCGGCGCCATCGCCGGGGGCGAGGACGGCATCCTGGTGCTGGACAAGACCCCCTTCTACGCCGAAATGGGCGGTCAGCTGGCCGACCACGGCACCATCACCCTGGGCAGCAGCGTCTTTACCGTGACCAACGTGCAGAAGGACAAGGGCGGCAAGTACCTGCACCACGGCAGATTGGAATACGGCGAGATCAAAACCGGCGACAGCGTTCACGCTGCCATCGACACGGCCCGCCGCCAGGCCATCCGCCGGGCCCACTCCGCCACCCATCTGCTGCAGTATGCCCTGGAGCAGGTCCTGGGCGACCACTGCCACCAGGCTGGTTCTCTGGTGGAGCCTGACCACCTGCGCTTTGACTTTACCCACTTCTCCGCCATGACGCCGGAGGAGATCGCCAAGGTCAACCATACCGTCATGGAGATGATCCTGACGGGCTACGAGGTGGAGACCCTGGTCCTCCCCATCGCGGAGGCCCAGAAGCTGGGCGCCACCGCCCTCTTCGGAGAGAAGTACGGCGACATCGTCCGCGTCGTGAAGATGGGCCCGTCCATGGAGTTCTGCGGCGGCACCCATCTGGACAACACTGCCAAGACGGGCCTCTTCCGGATCGTGTCCGAGGGCTCCGTGGCCTCCGGCGTACGCCGGATCGAGGCCATCACCGGCCCCGCGGTGCTGGAGGAGCTTGACCGCCTGCACAGCACGCTGGCCCAGACCGCCGAGGTCCTGAAAACCAGCCCCGGGGAACTGACCCGCAAGGCGGAGGCCACCGTGAACGAAGTCAAGGAGCTGCGCCAGCAGCTTGAGGCCATGAAGGACAGGATGCTCGGCGGCGAGCTGCAGCAGCTGCTTGCCTCCGCCCGGGAGGTCAAGGGTCTGCACGTACTGAGCACCGTCCGCGCGGGCATGGACGCCGCCGATCTGCGGAAGTTCGGCGACCTGCTCCGGGACAAAGACCCCAACGTGGTGGGCGTCCTGGCCTCCGAACAGGAAGGCAAAATCTCCGTGCTGGCTGTCTGCGGCGCGAATGCCGTCAAGCAGGGCGTTAAGGCCGGAGTTTTGATAAAAACCATCCTCGCAGCCTGCGGCGGAAGCGGAGGCGGCAAGCCCGACTCCGCCATGGGCGGATGCAAGGATCCGGAAGCCTTAAAGAAAGAATTGGAAAAACTGCCGACATACATAGACTAAATGGAGGAGAAAATCATGGAAGACTGCTTATTCTGCAAAATCATTGACGGAACCATTCCCTCGAAGAAGGTCTACGAGGATGATCTTTGCCTCGCCTTCAACGACCAGAAGCCCCTGGCTCCCACGCATATCCTTGTTGTTCCCAAGAAGCACCTCGCTTCCGCCGTTGAAATCACCGACGATGACGCAATGCTGATCGGCCACATCTTTGGGGTCATCTCCCTGCTGACGCAGATCTTCGGTGTTTCCGACGGATTCCGCGTCGTCACCAACTGCGGCGCCAAAGCCGGTCAGACCGTCCAGCACCTGCACTTCCATGTGTTGGCCGGAAAGGAACTGGGCTCCTTCAACTGATTCGGAGTCCGAACGAAATTATGAATTGGTATCACTCTTGATTTGTGAATTGAGCAGCAGTTTCTCTCATCCATAATTCAGGAACCTGGTTCATCATTCATCATTTCCCAAGGAGGGCAGGTCATGCGACGGCTCATGTGGTTTACCATAGGCCTTTGCGTGGCCTGCTTTCTTGCGGTTTTTCTGCTGCCGGAGCGCTGGCTGCCCTGGGCGGCTGGCGGAGGTGGGATCGGTGTCCTGTGCGGCATCGGAGCACCCCTCATCCGCCCCAGTGTGCGCACTGGGGCACCTTCCCCCGAGGGGGAAGGCTGGCGGGTGGTTCGTGTCCTTGCGCTTGGTCTTGCCGTCGGTCTGGTTTGGTGCTGGGCTTACGGTGCGCTGTGGCGGGGGCCGGCGCTGGCGGCCGAGGGGCGCTATGACCGGCTGGAGGCCGAGCTCTGCGACTATCCGGTGGAAACCGAATACGGCCACCGGGCGGACGCCTGGGCCCTGATCGGCGGCCAGCGGGTCAAGACCCGGTTTTACCTCTATGGGGCGCTGCCGGAGCTGGAGCCGGGTGACCGGATCACCGGTTCCTTCACCCTGCACCGGGCGGATCGCCGGGCAAACGGGGAAACCCGGCTGGATCTCTGGGCGAAGGGGATCCTGCTCACCGGCTCGGGACGGGTGGAGGCCACCGCTGACGGCGGCAGTCCCCTCCGCTTCTTCCCTGTCCGGCTCAGCCGTCGGATCTCCCGGCGGCTGGAGGAGCTGCTCCCCGCCGACGCCGCCCCTCTGCCCCAGGCCATGCTGACGGGGGATCGGAGCACCCTGTCCGACGCGGATCGAAGCGCCATGTCCAGGGCGGGAGCCTCCCATGTGCTGGCAGTGTCCGGCCTCCACGTGTCCATGCTGATGGCAGCGGTGTGGCTGCTGGCAGGGCGGGGCCCCGCCGGCACGCTGATCGGTCTTCCCCTTCTGGGGCTGTATGTGCTGATGACCGGGGCCTCCCCCTCTGTGACCCGAGCCGCGCTGATGCTGGTTCCCATGCTGTTGGCGCCCCTGTTCCGGGAGGAATCGGACTCCCCCAGCTCCCTGGCCCTGGCGGGCTTGATTCTTCTGCTGCAGAACCCCTGGGTGGTGGCAGATCTGAGCCTTCAGCTCTCCTTCTCGGCTGTGGCCGGGCTGCTGCTGGTCACGCCCCATTTGCAAAATTGGTTTACTTCCCTGCCTGCGATCCGGCGTGCCCTGGGCTGGAACGGGCTTCGCCGCTGGCCGCCCCGCCTCCGCAGCCTGCTGCTGCGGGGCCTGCGCCGGCTGATCCGCGCCATCTGCGTGGGGATCGCCGCCTCCCTGGGTGCGCTGTGCTTCAGCACGCCCATCGCGGCCCTTGTCTTCGGCTCCGTGCCGGTTTACGGGGTGCTGACGAATCTGCTGGTGCTGTTCCCGGCCACGGTCTGTCTGGGCGGGAGCCTGCTTGTGCTTGCCCTGGGCCTGCTCAGCACCACCCTGGCGGGCTGGGCCGGTGCAGTGCTGGCCCTGCCGGTGCGGCTGATCCTCTGGGTCTGCCGCAGCGTCGCCCGGCTTCCCGGCAGTCAGCTCTACACGGACGGCTACGGGATGGGCTTTCTGCTGTTCTGCTGCGTTCTGCTCCTGCTGGGCTTTCTGCTGCGGGAGAAGCAGCTGGGCCCGCTTTTGCTGTCTCTGCTGGCAGCCCTGGCCGTTTCGGTGGGGCTCCAGCAGCTGGAGGCCGCCTCTGCGGACTTCCGGCTGGCCGCGCTGGACGTGGGCCAGGGCCAGTGCGTCTGCACCCGGGCGGGCAGCTTCACCGCGGTCATCGACTGCGGCAGCTCCAACGGCGCTGATGCAGGCGGCGACGCCGCCGATTGGCTCCTGGCAAACGGCGCGGAGCGGATCGACGCGCTGATCCTCAGCCACTACGACCGGGATCACGTCAGCGGCGTAGAAGCCCTGCTGGCCCGGCTGCCCGTGGACGCGGTCTACCTGCCGGACGTGGGCTTTGACCCCGAGAATCGGGCTGCGGTGGAGGCCGCCGCCCTGGGGGCCGGGGCGGAGCTGCGCTATGTGCGCCAAAATCAGACCCTCTCCTTCTCCGGCGGGCAGCTTCGGCTTTTTGCCCCGGTCTCGGAGCGGAGCGACAACGGGGCCTGCGTTTGCGTCTTGTATTCTGTGGGAGAATATGATATGCTTGTCACCGGGGATCTGGATGCCGGCGGGGAATACGCCCTGCTGGAGCAGGCTTCCCTGCCGCCGGTGGAGCTCTACGTGGCGGGACACCACGGCTCCGCCGGCTCCTCCTCCGAAGCCCTGCTGGAGGCAGTCCGCCCCGACACGGTGTTCGTCAGCGTGGGGCGGAACAGCTACGGGCTGCCCAGCCCGGCCGCCCTGGAACGGCTCCGGGCCTGCGGAGCGGCAGTCTACCGCACGGACGAATGCGGTACTTTGGAAATAGGACGGTAATTGTGATGGCCGACAACAATCTGGAACGCCTCAAATCCGATCTCAAGCTGAACGCCCCTGCACGGCTTTACGTCTTTTACGGACCGGAGGCCTACCTGCGGAGCTACTATCTGGACAGCCTGCACAAGCTGCTGGTGGAGGACTTTGCCGAGGCCTTCAACTACCACCGCTTCAACGCGGAAACCGTCTCCCTCCAGGGGGTGCTGGACAGCATCGAGGCCCTGCCCATGATGGCCCAGCGCTCCATGGTGCAGATCGACGACGTGAACTTCTTCGCCATGGGCGAGGACGGGGCCGCCTACGCCAAGTTCTTCTCTGACATTCCGGACTACTGCACCGTGGTTTTGGTCTATGAGACGGTGGAATTCAAGATCGACCGGCGGAAAAAGGCCCTGGCCGAGGTCTTTGACAAGGCCACGGCGGTGGAATTCACCCAGCCCTCCGACCGGGAGCTGATCTCCTGGGTGGGCCGCCACCTGAAAAAGCAGGGAAAGCAGATCAGCGTGGACGACGCCCAATATCTGATCCACCGGACCGGCGGCGCTATGACGGCCCTGCTGGGGGAGATCGGAAAGCTGGCCGCCTACGTGGCCGAGGAGACCGTCACCCGGGATCACATCGACCTGCTGGTGGAGCCGGTGCTGGAGGCGGACGTGTTCGCCATCACCGACGCCATCACCCGGGGCCGCTACGAAACGGCCCTGCAGACCCTCCGCACCGTCCTGCAAAAGCAGGAGGAGCCGGTGCGCATTCTCGGCGCCATGGGCGGCCAGTTCCGCCGTCTGCTGGCAGCCAAGCGGCTATTGGAGGGGGGCAAGCAGCAGGCCGATCTGATGAAGCTCTGCGGCATCAGCGGCTACCCCGCCAAGCTCAGCATGGAGAGCGCCAAGCGCCTGTCTGAGCGCTTCTGCGCCCGGGCCGTGGAGCTCTGCCTGGAGGCGGACGAAAAGCTGAAAAGCTCCTACGACGACCCGGAACGGGTGTTGGAGTTCCTGGTTCTGGAATTGGCGGGAGAATCCAGAAATGGTTAGCCCGTAGGGGCGGATGCCCACATCCGCCCTCGATTTCGGGCAAGAAAAAGGGCCAATGTGGGCATTGGCCCCTACGGTGGGAGAAGCCGGAAATGGTTAGCCCGTAGGGGCGGATGCCTACATCCGCCCTCGGGTCCGAGCAAGAAAAAAGGGCCAATGTGGGCATTGGCCCCTACGGCGGGAGAATCCCGGAATGGTTAGCCCGTAGGGGCGGATGCCCACATCCGCCCTCGGTTCCGGGCAGGAAAAAAGGGCCAATGTGGGCATTGGCCCCTACGGCGGGAGAATCCGGAAATGGATAGAATCAGAATAAAAGAGGCCCTGGTGGTGGAGGGCAAATACGACAAAAACACCCTGTCCCAGTTGGTGGACGCCCCCATCTTCCTCACCGAGGGCTTCGGGATCTTCAAGGACCCGGAGAAGCTGGCCCTGCTGCGGGCCGCGGCGGAAAAACGCGGCTTGATCGTCCTTACCGACAGCGACGGGGCGGGTCTGGTGATCCGCAACCACCTGAAGGGGGCCATCGACCCCGCCCGGGTGAAGCACGCCTATATCCCCGACGTGTTCGGCAAGGAGAAGCGCAAGGCCGCTCCCGGCAAGGAGGGCAAGTTAGGCGTGGAGGGCATGACCCCGGCGGTGTTATTGCAGGCCCTGCGGAACGCAGGTGCGACGATAATCGACGGGCCCGTAGGGGCGGCCATTGGCCGCCAGCCGGACGCAGAATCCATCGAAATCACCAAAACCGACCTCTACGAGCTGGGCCTCACCGGGCGGCCGGACAGCAAAGAACGGCGGCGGGCCCTGCAAAAGGCCCTGGGCCTGCCGGAAAATCTGTCCACCAACGCCCTGTTGACAGCGTTGAATTGCGTCACCACCCGGGAAGAATTGGCCGGGATGGTGTGAAGAATGGCGGGCAGATTGCCCGCGCTACGATGGAAAATGGCGCACACTGTGCGCCGCTACCGAGCCCTGAACCCTGAACTCTGAACCGCGGACGGCAAAGTGCCGTCCCTACATATGAAAAACGATGATTGAAATAAGTGTACAAAATCTGAAAAAATCCTTTGAGGTGGGAGAGATCCTGCTGGACGGGCTGACTTTTGAGATCCGCACCGGGGAGTGCGTGGGCATCATGGGGCGGAACGGCTGCGGGAAGACCACCCTCTTTCGCATGCTCACCGGGGAGTTGGAACCCGACGACGGAACCATCATGATCGCCCCGGGGCGAAAGCTGGGGCTGATCTCCCAGATCCCCGTCTATCCCGCAGGCTACACGGTGGAAAACGTGCTGCGCTCGGCCTATCGGGAGCTCTTCTCCATGAAGAAAAAGATGGAAGACCTGGAGCGGCAGATGACCGTCTCCGCCGATCACGCCATCCTCTCGGAGTACGACCGCCTCACCAACGCCTACGAGGTGGGGGGCGGCTACGACATGGACACCAGCGTGGACAAGATCTGCAACGGTCTGGGCATTCCGGGCGCCATGCGGGAGCAGCTCTTCTCCTCCCTCTCCGGCGGGGAGAAGACCCGGGTAAATCTGGCCCGGCTCCTGCTGGAAAACACCGACATCCTCCTGCTGGACGAGCCCACCAACCACCTGGATCTTCGCAGCGTGGAGTGGTTGGAGGGCTACATCAAGCAGTTCAAGGGCACCACCCTCACCATCTCCCACGACCGCTACTTCCTGGATCGGGTGGTTCAGCGGATCATTGAGATCCACGACGGCCAGGCGGAGCACTACAACGGCAACTACTCCTTCTATCTGGAAGAAAAGCAGGCCCGCTTCAACCTGCAAATGAAGCAGTACCAGCAGGAGCAGGCCAAGATCAACCAGCTCAGCTTCACCGTGGAACGGATGAAGGGCTGGGGCATCAACAACCGCGTCCTCTACCGCCGTGCCATGGCCATGCAGCACCGGATCGACCGGATCCGTCAGACCGAACGGCCCAAGACCGAGAAGACCATGAAGGCCAGCTTCGGGGAGAAGGAATTCTACGGGGATTCCGTGTTCTCCGTGAAGGGCATGGAAAAGTCCTTCGGCGACAAGAAGCTGTTTTCCGACGTGGAGCTGCTGGTGAAGGGCGGCGAGCGCATCGCCATCTTAGGCGACAACGGCGCGGGCAAGACCACCTTCATCCGCTGTCTGCTGGGGGAGGAGCCGGTGGACGCTGGAAGGATCCGCTTCGGCCCCACGGTGAAAAGCGCCTACCTGCCCCAGGTGATGCACTTTGAGCACCCGGAGCGCACCCTCTACGACACCATGCTCTACGAGAAGAACTGCACCCCCCAGCAGGCCCGGGATCGCCTGGGCGCCTTCCTGTTCTCCGGGGAGGACGTGTTCAAGACCGTGGGGACCCTGTCCGGCGGAGAGCAGTCCCGGCTGCGGCTGTGCATGCTCATGGACGAGAAGATCAATCTGCTGATCCTGGACGAGCCCACCAACCACCTGGACATTGCCTCCCGGGAGTGGGTGGAGTGCGCCATCGAGGAATACGAGGGCACCCTGCTCTTCGTCTCCCACGACCGCTACTTTGTGGAGAAGTTCGCCACCCGGATCTGGGAATTTGAGGACGGGGTCATTAAAGACTACCCCTGCGGCTACGCCAAGTACCGGAGTCTGAAGGAGAACGCCGCCATCCGGCCCATCCCCCAGACGGAAAAGCCCGCAAAAAAAGAAAAGCCCGCCCAGAAGACGGACAGCAAGGCCCTGGAAAAGGAAGTGCGCCGCCTGGAACGGGAGATCGACGCCCAGGAGCAGGCCGTGGCCGCCCTGGACCAGCAGCTGCTGGCTGCCGCCGCGGACTACAAGGAGCTGATGCGGCTGACGGAGGAAAAGGAAGCCGCCGAGGCCAAGCTCGCGGAGCTGATGGAGAAGTGGGAAGCCGCGGCGGGGCAGCTGGAATAAACGAACGAAAAAGGGAAAGCGAAGAACGAAAAACGAAGGTGTCCCTGCGGGACGATTTGAATTATCATTTTCCTTATCGCAGATATGGAAAATACCTCAGTTCTTCGTTCTTCGTTCTTCATTTTTCGTTTTGCATTCTTTTCTGCGAAATATTTAACACCCGGTCGATTTCGATGAGGCTGCGGTCGGACAGCTCCAGGAGGCGGTATGCTTGATCGACGCGGCGGACAAGTACGGTTTCGGTGCGGTAGGCCCCGCCCAGCTTGAGGCCGTCGGGCTCGAACCAGGTCAGCTCCACCTGCACCGGCTCCCCCGCGTCCGTGCGGGCCGCCAGGGCCAGCAGTTGACGATTGATCTCCGCCTTGGCGTCCTCGTCCAGCTCGATCTGCCGGGCGGTCAGCCGGGCCGCCTCGTCGATGACGGCCTCGTAGCCCGTCAGGGCGGCAAAGGGCGCGAATTGCGCCGCCCGATTCGCCAACGGCATGGGCGGGTGACGCTTCGACACCGGGCGTTCCATGTTGATTATATCGTCGTATTTTCCGTGCATGAGCGTCCTCCTTCCGGCGTGGTCGCTGCAATCGAGTCTGTAGCGCGGGCAATCTGCCCGCCCGCGTCCCCGTAGGGACGGCACCCTGCCGTCCGCGCACCCCCGTAGGGACGGCACCCTGCCGTAGCGCGGGCTATTAGCCCGCCGTTCCCCCGTCCCCGTAGGGAGCGATGCCCACATCGCTCCGGCGTTCGGCACGAACGCAATTTGTTGCAAGGCAAATCCGACCGGTTCGCGACAACGGAAGCAGTACAAACATCGCACCGGGTTTGACGGCTAATAGCCGGCGCTACCGTAGGGTGCGGTAGTAGGGGGCGGCGCCCTCGACGCCCCGGCGTTCGGGACGAACGCAATTTGCCGCAAGGCAAATCCGACCGCACCACGCCGCCGCGACCGGGTCCGAATATCTAACCCGGCTGGATCGCCCTGACGGGCGATTGTTTGCTGCGCAAACCGGGCGGCTCATCCTTGCGGATAAGAGCCGCCCCTACGGGAGGGGGGGCTGTGCCGTGGCGCACCGGTGTGCGCCGCTACCGGGGAATGCGGACGGCAGAGTGCCGTCCCTACGCGTTCTCTGGTGACTGGTGACTGAACCCCCGAATGACGGGGGATAAAAAGGGGCCGCGGAAGTCCGCGGCCCTTTTGGTTTTGTTTCTTACAGCAGCTTGGAGAAGTACTTGATGGTACGGACCATCTGGCTGGTGTAGGAGTTCTCGTTGTCGTACCAGGAGACGACCTGGACCTGATAGGTGTCGTCGTCGATCTTGGAGACCATGGTCTGGGTGGCGTCGAAGATGGAGCCGTAGCGGCTGCCGATGATGTCGGAGGAGACGATCTCGTCTTCATTGTAGCCGAAGCTCTCGGTGGCAGCAGCCTTCATGGCGGCGTTGATGCCTTCCTTGGTGACGTCCTTCGCCTTCACAACAGCGATCAGGATGGTGGTGGAGCCGGTGGGGGTGGGAACACGCTGGGCAGAGCCGATCAGCTTGCCGGCCAGCTCGGGGATGACCAGGCCGATGGCCTTGGCAGCGCCGGTGGAGTTGGGGACGATGTTCACAGCAGCGGCGCGGGAGCGGCGCAGGTCGCCCTTTCTCTGGGGGCCGTCAAGAGGCATCTGGTCGCCGGTGTAGGCATGGACCGTGGTCATGATGCCGGAGACGATGGGCGCGTACTCATGCAGAGCCTTCGCCATGGGCGCCAGGCAGTTGGTGGTGCAGGAGGCCGCGGAGATGATGTTGTCGTCCTTGGTCAGGTTCTTGTGGTTGACGTTGTAGACGATGGTGGGCAGGTCGTTGCCGGCAGGGGCGGAGATGACGACCTTCTTGGCGCCGGCGTCGATGTGCGCCTGAGCCTTGGCCTTGCTGGTGTAGAAGCCGGTGCACTCCAGCACCACGTCAACACCGATTTTGCCCCAGGGGAGATCAGCGGCGTTGGGCATCTTATAGATGACGATCTTCTTGCCGTCCACGACGATGTAGTTGTCTTCGCCTTCGCCCTCGTTGAACTCGACCTTATGATTCAGCGCGTAGTTGCCCTGGGTGGAGTCGTACTTCAGCAGGTGGGCAAGCATCTTGGAAGAGGTCAGGTCGTTGATGGCGACGATCTCATAAGCGGGATCGCCAAACATCTGGCGGAAGGCCAGGCGGCCGATACGTCCGAAACCGTTGATCGCTACTTTAACAGGCATAATAATTTCCTCCGTTTCATGCGCTGGACGCGCGATAATAGACTGGTAAGCGACCCCAACGGATCGCCAAGGATATTATACACCGATTTTGCCCGAATGTCCAGAGGTATTATACCCGATTGTGCAAAAGTTTTTTATCGGAAACGGTTGCATTTGTCGATCAAGTGTGTTATTGTATGGGACGCATAGATTTTGCCCCGGAGAACGCATTCCCCCGAGGCCGATAGATATTTAGGAGGCACCCATGAAACTTTCCAAGAAATCTCAGCTCTGCACCCTCTCCCCCATGCGGAAGTTCACGCCCTACGCCATGGCCGCCGAGGCCGCCGGCAAGAAGATCTACAAGCTGAACATCGGCCAGCCCGACATCGAGACTCCCCCCGAGTTCTTCGACGCCGTCCGGGGCTTCTCCCAGAAGGTCCTTGCCTACGCCAACTCCCAGGGCACCGAGACCATGCTCCAGACCGTGGTGGACTACTACAAGCGCATCGGCGTGGAGTATGACAAGAGCGACATCCTCATCACCACCGGCGGCAGCGAGGCCCTGCAGATCCTCTTCCTGAGCATCCTGGACGAGGGCAGCGAGGTCATCATCCCCGAGCCCTTCTATTCCAACTACAACACCTTCATCCGGGCCGCCGGCGGCGTGATCCGTCCCATGCACACCGTGGCCGAGGAGGACTACAACTACGCCAAGCCCGAGGCTCTGGAGGCTCTGATCAACGAGAACACCCGGGCCATCGCCATCATCAACCCCCACAACCCCACCGGCAACGTGCTCACCGAGGAAGAGCTCCGCTCCATCGCCGACGTGGCCAAGAAGCACGACCTGTATCTGATCTGCGACGAGGTCTACCGCGAGTTCGTCTACGACGCCGACAAGTCCCCCTGCGCCGGCAGCCTGAAGGGTGTGGATGACAACGTGGTCATCATCGACTCCGTCTCCAAGCGCTTCTCCGCCTGCGGCGCCCGCATCGGTATGCTGATCTCCCGGAACAAGGCCCTCATGGCTGAGGCGCTGAAGTTCTGCCAGGGCCGCCTGTGCACCACCACCCTGGAGCAGGTGGGCGCTTCCGCCCTCTACTCCGTTGGCCCCGAGTACTTTGACAAGGTCCGCGAGGAGTACCGTCGCCGCCGCGATATCTGCTACCGCAAGCTCACCGCCATCCCCGGCGTGGTCTGCGCCAAGCCCATGGGCGCCTTCTACGTCATGGCCAAGCTGCCCATCGACAACGCCGACGAGTTCATGAAGTTCATGCTCACCGAGTTCGAGGATCACGGCGAGACCGTGATGTGCGCCCCCGCCGCCGGCTTCTACGCCACCCCGGGCCGCGGCCTGAACGAGATCCGCATTGCCTACGTCCTCAAGGAAAAGGATCTGGAGCGGGCTCTGGATCTGCTGGCCATGGGCATCGAAGCCTACAATAAGCGCAAATAATCAAGAAAAGCTGCAAAAGCCGCGAAAAAGTCCTTGCTTTTTCGCGGCTTTTGCGTTATGATACCACCGATCCCTCGGAGAGTAGGGCGTGCGCGTCGGGGAGACCCGGAAGTGCCATTGGATGGGAGGTTGCCAATGGACGAAAAGCCGCTTGGCTTGCGATGTGCGCCTGCAGCCGCTCTGAAATACCACGGGATCCGAACCTCCTCCACCTTTAGGAGGGTTTTTTTATGCCTGAATCTATGAACACCGCCGAAAAGCCGCAAACCCGGAAGTCCGCCAGCGAGCATCTGCTGATGCTGGTATTGCTGGCCGTTCTGACCGCCATGGAGATCGTGCTGAGCCGCTTCCTCTCCATCAACACCTGGAATCTGAAGATCGGCTTCAGCTTCGTGCCCATTGTGGTGGCCGCCATGCTCTACGGCCCCCTGGGCGGCGCCTGCGTGGCGGGCATGGGCGATTTCCTGGGGGCGAACCTTTTCCCCATCGGCCCCTACTTCCCCGGCTACACCGTCACGGCGGTGCTGACCGGCCTTGTGTTCGGCGTGCTGCTCTATAAGAAGCAGACCCCGATCCGCGCGGGGGTGGCTGTGGCCATCAACCAGCTGATCTTCAGCCTGCTGCTGAACACCTTCTGGATCTTCCTTACGAACATGGATTCCAGCAAGGCCGCGCCGTATTTCACCATTCTGACCACGCGGATCCTGCAGTGCGCGATCCTGATCCCGGTACAGTTCGTCACCATTATGATCATTGTGCCCGCCATCAAGCAGGCCAAGAAGATGTTTCTGTGACGCTTCCCGCGCCGCATACCGAGGAGAATCCCATGACCTATGAAGAAGCCTTAGCGTATATTGCCTCCGTGGATTGGAAGGGCTCCGTCCCCGGGCTGGAACGGATCTCGGAGCTGATGCAGCGGCTCGGAAACCCGGAAAAAAAGCTGAAATTCGTCCACATCGTAGGCACCAACGGCAAGGGCAGCACCGCTGCCATGCTGGCCTCGGTGCTGAGCAAGGCCGGTTACAAAACCGGCCTGTTCATCTCTCCCTGGGTGATCGACTTCCGGGAGCGGATACAGCTCAACGGCGAGATGATCTCCCGGGAGGCCCTGGCCGCGGAGACGGAGGCCGTCCGCCCCTGCATCGACGCCATGACGGACACCCCCACCGAGTTTGAGCGGATCACGGCCATCGCCCTGCACTGGTTCGCCCGGGAGGGCGCGGACATTGTGGTTCTGGAGGCGGGGATGGGCGGCGAATTCGACGCCACCAACGTGATCCCCGCGCCGGAGGCCGCCGTGTTTACCAACGTAGGGCTGGATCACACCGAGTACCTGGGCAGCACCGTGGAGGCCATCGCCCGCACCAAGGCCGGGATCCTCAAGCCCGGCTGCGCCGCCGCCCTCTACCCCAACGTCCCCTCCGTCCGCCAGGTGATCGAGGATCTCTGCCGGGAGAAGGACATCCCCCTCTACCACGCCGATCCCGACGTGCTGGTGCCCCTGGGCCACGATCTCAGCGGCCAGCGCTTCCGCTGGGGGGAGTTGCTGCTGGAGCTGCCCCTGCTGGGAGAGCATCAGCGGAAGAATCTCTCCCTGGTGCTGGCGGTGCTGGAGCTGCTGCGGGATCGGGATTGGAGCATCCCGGACGCCGCCATCCAGGCGGGCATTCAGTCCGTCCGCTGGCCCGGCCGCTTTGAGGTCCTGGGCCGTGAGCCCCTCTTTGTGCTGGACGGGGGCCACAACCCCCAGTGCATGGACGCCCTGTGGGAGGCTGCCAACACCTACCTGCTGGGGAAGGAGCTGAGCGTGATCACCGGCGTGCTGGCCGACAAGGACTACGCCGCCATGTATGACCGCACAGGCAAGCTGGCCAGCCGCTTCTTCACCCTGACCCCGGACAACCCCCGGGCCCTGTCCGGCCAAGAGCTGGCAAAGCTGCTGGAACGCTACGGCAAGCCCGTCCGCTTCTGCGAAAGCCCCGCCGAGGCCGTCCGTCTGGCCCTGGAAGCCACGCCGAAGGACGGGGCGGTGCTGGCCTACGGATCCCTGTATCTGGCCTCGGAGATCCGGGCGGAATACCTGGCAAGTAATAAGAAATAAGTAATAGGTAATAAGTGACGGCAGCCTGGAGGAAATATCATGAACGCAGAAGGCTTTTGGGAAGGCTGCTGGCAGCGGGAGGATCCGGAGGCGCTGAACAGCTATCTGGGGGGCTATCTGAAGCTCCGCTGTGATGAGATCGATCTGTTTCAGCGCGCCGGGCTCCGTACTGTGTGTGACGCGGCCTGCGGCTTCGGGGCCTACACCCTGGCGCTGGCCTCCAACGGCTTCCTCGTACGCAGCTTCGACATCTCCCCCACCGCCGCAGCATTCACACGGGAGGGGCTCAAGCGCTTCGGGTATGCCGTGGAGGTCAAGGTCGCCGATCTGCTGTGCACCGGCTATGCCGACGGCGAATTCGACGGCGTCTTCGCCCACTCCGTGATGGATCACATGACAAGGGCCGACGCGGCTGCCGCGCTGAAGGAGCTCTGCCGGATCGTCCGTCCGGGCGGGTTGGCCCTGCTCTCCTTCGACACGGCGGAGGAAGGGGACTTTTCCGCAGCTCACGAAATGCTTCCGGACGGCAGCCTGCTCTATACGGGCGACAGCAGCCGAAAGGGGATGATCTTTCACCCCTATGACCGGGAGCAGATCCGCAGCCTTGTGGCCGGGTATGAAATCGTGATGGAATCCGTCAATCGCAAGGATGAGCAGATCGTTGTGATAAAAGTTTAGGACAGAGGTACTCTCGATGCAAGAGATGCAAGTTTCTGACGCGCTCCGTGCCTTTTGGCCGGTTTTCGCCGCCGGGCCGCTCTTTCTGGGGCTTGGCTTCTGGTGGCGCTTCCACGCGGCCGCGGCCATGGAGAAAAGCCCCAAGCCCTATTCCTGGGTGCGGCAGTACCGCACCGGCGGCTTTCCCTTCCTGAAAAAGTGGATGGGCAGCCCCACGCTGCACGTCTGGGCACTGCTCTGCGTGATGGCCGCGGCCGGCGGGCTTTTTGTCGCCCGCCTCGCCTGCATGGGGAGCGCAGGCTCCGGCGAGGGCGGGAGCCTGTTTGCCGGTACCGGATGGATCCTGTCGCTGTGCCTGTGCGTGATGGGCACAGGGGCGGTCTACTGTCAGCTCTGCATTCTGTTTGACCGGCTGTGGGTCTCTCTGCCCGCCGCCCTGCTCTTTGCCGCCGCGGCGATCCGCAGCGACGGGGCCAACGCCATGCTTGCCGTGAGCCTGCTGCTATTGCTGCTCTATCTCCGCACGGAGCGCTCCGGCTTCACAGGAGAGCTGCTGTATCTGGCGGCGATCCTGGCCTTTGCCCCCGCCGTGGCCCTGCAGCCCGCCTATCTCTGGCTGCTCCCCTGTTTCCCGCCGGTGCACTGCCGCAAGCTGCTCCATCAGCTCCGCAGCCGGAAGCTCTCCGGCACGGGCATGATCCTGTTCCCCCTGCTGGGCCTTGCGCTGTTCGCTCTGTGCGCCGCCCTGGGCGCTGTCCTGCGTCCGCTGCTGACGGGGGAAAAGCCTCTCTCCGAGGCTGCGGCGCTGATCCCGGCCCTGCGGGATCTGGCGTGGGAAGCGCTGAACTGCTTCTCCTTCCCCACCCTGGCCGGGGCTGTGGATCTGCTGATCGACGCGCCGCTGCTGGGCTTCGGCCTCTGGGGCTGCTGCTCGGCCTGGATCCTGGCAAGAAAGCGCCGGAATATCCGGGGCTCCACCGCGCTGGCGGTGCTGGCCGTGCAGCTCCTACTCTGGCTGCTCACCTGGCGCTGTGTGCCGATCCTGGGTCTGACCCTGACCACGGCCTGCGTCCTGCGAGACGCGGATCTGGGCGGAAAGCGGCTCACGGCCCTGCTGTGCCCCCTGGCCGGGCTCATCTGGTATTGCTTCATTCACCTTGCCGCATGGCTGCTCCCCCTTTCTGCGGAGCTGCTGGAACGGCTTCAATAACGTACAACGGAGGATAACACTATGATCGCACTTGCCTGTGACCACGGCGCGCTTGCGCTCAAGGAGGCCATCAAGGCCCATCTGGAATCCCGAGGCCTGGAATACAAGGACTTCGGCACCTACACGGCGGACAGCTGTGACTACCCCGACTTTGCCGCCCCTGCCGCCCGGGCCGTGGCGTCCGGAGAATGTGAAAAGGGCATCGTCTGCTGCACCACCGGCATCGGCGTGTCCATCGTGGCCAACAAGATCCCCGGCGTCCGCTGCGCCCTGCTCCACGACCACATGAGTGCCCGCCTCACCCGTCAGCACAACGACGCCAATATGATGGCTCTGGGTGCTGCCATTACCTCTCCCATGATGGCCAAGGAGCTCATCGACATTTTCCTGAACACTGAATTCGAGGGCGGCAGACACCAGCGGCGCGTGGACAAGATCACAGCGCTGGAAAAAAATTAGGCGTAAGTTTCAAAGTGAGGACCTGAGGCTCATGGCTCAGAGCGCGTAGGGGGCGGCGTCCCCGACGCCCCGAACCTTTCCCGTTTCGATACGGTCGGGCTGTCGAGGACGCCAGCCCCTACGCCCTGCATACCCCGCTG
>JAEEZZ010000001.1 GCA_016292255.1 Oscillospiraceae bacterium | reverse complement strand
TTAATCCTTCATCACGTATGCGTTTAAAATGGCGTCCGCTGCCAGATAGGTCTGTACCAGCACCTTCCGCATTTGTGGTGCGTCGATCAGGTGTGTGCTTTCCGCAATCTTCAAAAGTTGTTCCACATTGTAGCCAGCCCGGCGGATATCCCGGATCAAGATCGGAATGTCGGGTGACGGCGCTTGCTTGACCTCTTTCCCGGTGATTGCTCGGCGACAGAATTCCTCCCGGGAAAAGCCGGATTGCTTGGCCTTTGCGTTCAGATCCGCCAGTTCTTCAGCAGTGAGACGGATCTTGATTTCATTCGTTCTTTTCTTCATTCTTCACCTCCAGATCAAGGGGTTACAGGGGAGTTCCCCCCTGAGAAATTGTATCGTGTCCCCACGATACGTTGCTTGCTACACCACGAGACACAGCCCCCGCAGGGTTAAAACCCTCCGGTCTGGCTGTGTACCGCAGGCCTGTTGGAGTAAATGGATACCTTACGGAGCGTTTTACCAGATGAAAAAGCATTGGCGTCAAATTGACGTCAATCGCCGTTGAAGCGTTGCGTAATGACGCCATTATGACGTCATCTAAACAACTCAAGGTCATCCAATCTGCATGGTTCCTAACAATGGTTGTTTCCCGTTGTACCCGATGTCATTCCTGGCCCGGAATCCCACCGCACCGTTGCTGCTTCCCGGCACGCTCGCTTCTTTACGGAAGGTCGCCGCATACACGTAATAGCAGAATATCCTCATCGGACGGGTATTCAATTTTCAAGGTACAGCTGAGAGACTCTGTTTTTCTCCTTTCATATGATAGATTGTTTTACGTTAAAAAGTAGGGGCCATTTAATTGTAAATTATCTGTGAACGTTAGAACTCCTTGTTTTTCGCCATTTTTTGAGAGTGCAATTTGGAGAATTTCTTGAATATTTCAATCTTTTGTGATATATTTGGATAAAGTCATAACACGATAGGATGATTATGGTGACATTTGAGAACAAAAAAGAAGTAACCAGAATTGAATTCTCCAGACAGGCAGCTCTTTTGAACATCAATCGGGACAAGAACAAGCGCATCTTCTACCTCAGCGGGCCAAGGGGGAGCGGTAAAACAAAAATCGCGCAGGACTATGTCAGGTCCCACGCGAATGCGTTCTATCTATCCTTTGATAAACTGTCTGAAAGAGAGGCACTTGATGCTTTTCGTTTGCAATATGTTCCCGACGCCGCAGCGTTTTCAGACTGGACTGAGGCAGCTGCCGCGTTTATAACGCAAAGAAGCAAACGTACAACGTTTTTGATCTTTGAAAACGAGCCTTCTGCTGTTATGCAGCAATGCAAACAGGCTTTTCGGCCTTATATCTACCAGACCGCTTATGTCAGAGCATGTGAAATATCCTTAAATAATTTGGGCTGGAGCGAACGATCTGTCGAGGTAAATTACAAGACGCCGGCGGATTATTTCTATGCGTTTCCGGATTACAGCAGACAGGATATTATCCGACTACATGCCTTGACGGGCGGAATAATGTGTATTGCAAAGGAACTTGATGAAAAATGCAGCTTTGAAGAAAACGTGAATCGGCTGCTTGCCTATGATTCAGCGTTCACGAATACGCTTCCTGCCTGGCTTGCGCAGTCGTTCCGGAGCCCGGAAAGCTACTATCCGATTTTCAAAAGCATTGCCGGAGGGCATCACAGATTGGGTGAGATTGCAAAGGACATCTGCTTTCCAAATAACAAATGCGGGAAGTACCTGGAAGCGCTGATTCAGCACGGATATGTTCGTGCACTAAAGACGGAGAGTGGAAAACAGTCCACCTATCATTTGGCAAACAGCTATTTTGCTTCCTGGGCGCGATATGCCTGCGGAAAACAGGCATTGCAGGTCGCCGAGCCTGACAGGCTGCTTGCCTATGTGATGAACGATATAGATTCCGCTGTGGCGCTGCCTGCGTTTCAGTCGGCTTGTAAGCGATTCATTGACCTGGCTCAAAAAGACTATCTAAAGCATTACAGAGAATCACGAACCAAAAGCATACATAAATCCATGTTGTTAGATACAGAAGAAGGGCAGAAGGTGCTTGTGGACCTCTTTGTTGAGACGGACGATGCGACGTATGTCTTTCTCTGGCCGCATACAATGGACGCAAGATACACAAAAGAGGAAATCGAAAAGGTCTATTATGCGCTGGAAAGCATCAATGCTTTTTACAATACTCATATCATCATTTTCAGCATCGAGCGTTTCAGCGACTGGTGCGTGCATGAGGCAAAACAGAATCCGTGGCTCCACGAGGTTACTTTGGAACGCCTGAGATACTGAAACCGTTATGTCAGTGCCATTGCCGATTTGCTGCACGAGCTGTTTGGCCCGTCCCCTTGACATCAAACTCGGCGTTTTATATATTTACATGGCGTCATGATCCGCAGAAAAAAGCAGCCGGCAGCTTCGAAAATGAAAAGCTGCCGGCGAGTTCTTGTTCACTAATAGAAATATTTTGGATAGTTAGTCGCGCCGTGGACAATGCGGTAGACTATCTTCATAGGAGCAGCTACCGCCGTTTCTGACAATTGCAGGACGACCCGGATATTCGCGGCAAAGCCGCAGGGAAAACAAACTGCTTTTCCTCATGCAATTCTCCACTTATGAAACGAATGATCGGTTCCGCTATCGGGAAGAATAACTAAACGTCGATTCTCTGGCGCTCCACCAGCTCTGCAAAGATACCGCCTTTTCGGATCAGATCGTCGTAGCTTCCCTGCTCGGCGATGATGCCGCCGTCCAGCACGATGATCCGGTCGCAGTTTCGTACCGTAGACAGACGGTGCGCGATGACGATGCGGGTACATTTCAGACCCGCCAGGGCGTCGGCCACCTGCTTCTGCGTCTTATTGTCCAGCGCACTGGTGGCTTCATCGAACAGCAGGATTTTCGGCTTCGGAGCAATGGCGCGGGCGATCATCAGACGCTGCTTTTGCCCTCCGGAGATGCTGCCCTGTCCCTCACTGATGAAGGTGTGCATCCCCATTGGCATCGCGCGGATATCGTCGGCAATGCTGGCCATTTCCGCAGCCTCCCAAGCCTGATCCAGGTTGAGCTGCGGCGCGGATACTGTGATGTTGGAGAAAATATCACCTGTAAACAGGCTGCCGTCCTGTGTCACAACGCCCATCTTACGGCGCAGAGACTGGAGATCGAGTGAGCGCATGTCCTTCCGGTCAAAGTAGATCGCGCCCTTTTCCGGGGTCTCGAAGCCCAGCATCAGACGCATCAGCGTGGACTTGCCGCAGCCGGTCTTGCCGACGATGGCAAGATATTCTCCCGCCTTGACGCGGAGGTTGAGTCCGTTCAGAATATACGGACTGTTTTCCGCGTAGCGGAAGGTGACGTTTGAGAGCTCGATGCCGCCGGAGAGCTTCGCCACGGTTTCCTTGCACTCCGAGCGTTCCGGCTCCGTGCTCAGGATCGGCTCGGCCATTTCCAGGATGGGTGCGATCTGTGCCGCCTGGGTCGCCAGATTCGCAAAGGCTGTAAACGCGCCGGTCAGCGTGCCATAGGCCGCGAAGAAGGCCAAATAGGCCGAGGCGCTCACGCCGGAGCGAACGGCCTCGTAATAGAGCCATACCGTCCCCAGCAGGGACACCGCCAGCACCAGCGCAGATTGCATTTTCAAAAGCATGGGCGGATTGTAGGCTGTCTCGGCGCTCTCGCCGTAGACTCTGGCCCAGCGGGCAAAGGCTCGCTTCTCCGCGCCGGAGAGCTTGATCTTCTGGATGCCGGAGAGAATGGCAAAGCTGACGCCAGCCTCTTCGGCGGCGCTTTTCATGTATAGTCGCGCCTGCTTCTGCCGCAGAAAGCCGGTCAGCAGCGTCACAGCCACCATGGCAAGGATGATCAAAAGGGTCGGCCCGCCGAGTGCTGGTGCGTAGGCAAAGAGCTGATTGACGTAGAGCAGCGAGACCAGCGCCGTTATGCCAGCGGAGAACACGCCGCCCAGCAGGATCGTCGAGAGCTTGTTGATGGCGCCGCTGCGGCTGGCCAGATCGCCTGCGCTGAACTGCCGGAAGAAGGGGACCGGCAGGCTCATGAGCCGCATCATCATGGCGGATTCCAGCGGCATGGCGACCTTGATCTGGAGCCGCGTCATGGCGATCCCGCGCGATGCGTTCAGCAGCTGCGAGGCGATCAGTACGCAGAGCATGAAGATCGCCGTACTCCACAGGATCACCCCGCTGCCGCTCTCCAGCACAAAGCCGGACAGCAGGCGGGTCAGCCTGGGAAGCATCTTGCCTGCCAGTGTCACCAGCAGGGTCAGCCCGAGTACGAGCGCGTAGTCGCTCCAGTTCAGGCAGCCCTTCATAAATTTGAACAGGTCTGTAATGCCCAGCTTTTTCTGAGGCAGCGGACGGTAAAAGCAGATCGCATCCGGCGAAAGCGCGGCGGCGGTCTTTTTGTTTGCCGTGACCTTGCTGCCGTCCTTGTCGCGCCAGGCGTAGCCGCCGAAGGTTTTCGGCAGCAGTACTACCGGCATCCCATCGTCGGCCATGTAGGCCAGGATCGGCCCGAAGGAGCGCCGATACCAACCCTCAGAGAGTGTGACCGCGCGATACGTCAGGCCGTGCGGCCGCAGTGCATATTCGATCTGATCCTTCGGCGATTTGACGGAGGCGGGAATGTCCGCGCCTTTATAGTGGTAGTATTTCAGAATCTCGTCGATGGCGGCCTTGGTGATGATGCGGTCGTCCCGAAGCGCTGTGGCGCCGTAGGTTCCGAGCACCGACGCTGCCATGTTGAACATGGAGTCCTCGAAGAGCTCCTGATCCTTCTGCTTGCGCTGTTGGATCTGTTCGTCAAATAAACCCATCGCAGTCCGCCTCCCTTCAGTCGCTGGTGATCAGTTCCGTGTAATACCCGCCCTTGGCAAAGAGCTCGGCGTGGGTACCGCGCTCCACGACCTGCCCACGGTCGAGCACGATGATCTCATCGCAGTCACGGATGGTAGAGAGCCGGTGGGCGATGACGATGCAGGTAACGCCGCGATCCTGAACGGCCTTTACCACTTCGTATTCCGTGCGGGCGTCCAGCGCACTGGTCGCCTCATCCATAATGATAATGCGAGGATCCTGCGCCAGCACACGGGCAATCTCCAGACGCTGGCGCTGGCCGCCGGAGAGGTCGCGCCCGCCCTCGGTGATCTTGCCGCGATAACCGCCCGGCCGCAGCATGATCTCGTCGTGGATCTGGGCGTCACGCGCCGCAAGTATCATCTCGAAGTCCTCAATGGAGTCGTCCCACATCTTAATGTTGTCGGCAATGGTGTCCGCGAAGAGAACGATATCCTGATCCACCACGGCCACGCTGCCGGTGAACACTGCCCGGTCGATCGCGGAGATCGGCTTCCCGTCAAAGAGAATTTCGCCTTCCCAGGGCTGATAGAGCCCGGAGATGAGCTTGGAGATCGTGGACTTTCCGCAGCCGGAGGCGCCGACCAGCGCGACCCGTCCGCCGGGCTTCAGATTGAGGGAGAAGTCTTGGATCAGCGGCGGAGCCAGCCGGGAATAGCCGAAGGTGACGTGGCGGAGCTCCACCGCGCCGCTGAGCTTGTCATAGTCCTCGTCCTCGCTGACCGGCGTGTCGGAGAAGAGGGCGTCGTCCGGATATTCCATCACGTCCTCCACGCGTTCCATCTGTGTGCGCATTTCCTGAATGTTCTGCCCCGCCGTGATCATGGCCATCGCAGGGTTCATAAAGGAGACCATCAGAGCTTGGAAAGCCGTTACCGTGCCGAGCGTGAATTGACCCATCATGCAGAGTCTCACGCCCAAAACCAACACGAGCGCGTTGGCGAGGGTGGACACAAAGGCGGGGATCAGGCCGAGATATTGATTGAGCTCGGCAAATCGGGCGGACTGCGCGTTGACCGAGGCCTGGAAGCCTGCCCAGCGCTGAAAATAACCGTTCTCCGCGCCGCTGGCCTTGATGGTCTCCATCATCTGGATACCGGAGACCGTGGCGGCCGCCAGCTTGCCCTCATCGCGATTCTGGACGCGCGTGACGTTAATTCGCTTTAGGGAGATCAACCGGCTCATGAACAGGTTGAGCGCGATGCTGAGCACGCCGACCAGCGTCAGAAGCGGGCTGTAGCGAAGCATGACGGCCAGATAAAATACCATCATCCCTGCGCTCAGAACGAGGGGCGTCAGGGTGTTCACCATGGTTTCGGCAATGGTAGCGTTGGCCTGCTGCCGAAGCTGGAGGTCACCCGCCAGGCGCTGGGAGAAAAAATCCATCGGCATCCGCAGCAGCTTCCACAGAAAGGTACTGCTTCCGACGACGGCCATCTTGCCGCCCAGCTTGAGCGAGTAGACCGACCGCACTGCCGCAACAAGAATCTGCAGGCCGCTCAGTGCCGCCAGCAGGATGATGAAGGGGGTCAGGAGCTCCCGGTTCTCCCCGGTCAGCAGGCGATCCATAAAAAAGCGGGAAAAGCCGGGACTGACGACGGTAAACAGATAGCCGATGATGCTCGTCACCGCTACAAAGGCCACGGCAGATCCGGCTCCGCGCAGACGCTTGCGTGCGAAGTCGAGCGTGCTCTTCCGCTTTCCGCTCGGTTCAAAGCGCTCGGTAGGGGAGAAGACGAGGCAAATGCCGGTGAAGGCTTGACTGAACTCCTCCATCCCTACCTTGACGTTGCCGCGTGCCGGGTCGTTGAGATAGGCGTGGTTCCCGCGGAACCCGCAGAGCACCACGAAATGGTTGAAATTCCAGTGAATGATGCAGGGAAAGCTGCCGCTTTTGCGGATGGCGTCTACGCTTGCCTTGAAGCCCTTGACCTGCATGCCGTAGTTTTGGGCGGCCTTCATCAGATTTTTGGCGTTCGAGCCGTCGCGCGATACGCCGCAATCCGCCCGCACCTGCTCCAGAGGCAGCCATTTCCCATAGTAGGCCAGCACCATGGTCAAGCTGGCCGCGCCGCATTCCAGCGCTTCCATCTGCATGACCACGGGCACCTTGACCACTTTGTTGATCTGCTTACTCATGGGCGCCACCTCAGTTGAACAGCAGGTCAATGATCTGCGTGTGCTTATAGGCGACGCGAGCCTCATAGACGCCGTCTGGCAATGCGATCTCCGCCACCGCAATACACGCGCCGTCTTCGCTTTGACCGACGGAGCGCACAGGAGCCGTCAGATCGCCCACCTTGACGTCCATGCCGACCTCGACGTTCGCGGCCTTTTCGGCGTCGTCAAAGGTGAGGGTCAGCACGCCGCCGCGAACCTCGGCGATCCCCCCGGCATAGCTCTCCACCGCTGTGACGCTGCTCCAAACAAACAGACCTCCGATCAGCAGGATCACCGCCGCTAACACGATCCAGATCGCCGGTGAGGTGACGTGCAGGTAATCGTTGAGCTGCTCCGGAGAGGAAACCCGCTCCAGGCTTTCTTTTCTGTAAATTGACTGTTCCATAACAACACTCCTTGTGTTCATGGTGATTTATACAGCTTTCCTCGCCGCGTCCGTTATGCTTGTCCCAGGTACTCCACGCAGACCATTGTCAGGTCGTCAAACTGCTCGGCTGCGCCCACAAATGCGTCGACCGATGCGCGGACGTTTTTGAGGATCTCTTTCGGAGCTGCGTTCGGTGCAGAGTTGAGCGCATCGATCATTCTGTCCGTTCCAAACAGCTCTGTATTGGCGTTGGTGGCCTCCGGCACACCGTCGGTATAGACGAAGATCTTGTCACCCTTTTCAAACATAATCTCGTAGTTTTTGTACCGCGCGCCTTCCATGCCGCCGAGGACGAAGCCGTGCTTGTCCTTGAGCAGCTCAAATTATCCGTCATGGTACTGGAAGGCCTTTACCGTTTTGAACACGCCGAAGCCCAGAGCCAGAACCCCGAGGCCGACCATGATGGGCGCGATGATGCCGCCAAGCTTGGAGTTGGTGATCTGGGAGGGATCCTCGGGGCTGTAAAACACCTTGATTTCCTCGCCGATCTGAGATTCCTCCGTCATTTCGTCGAATCTGCCTGTGTATTCCCTGTCTTCCACGGTGTAGGTGAAGGTAATGTCGTACACAAGGCTGTTTTCGAGGTTGCGGTGCTCATAGACCTCGGTAACCTTGCCGACCGTTTCCAGATAGCTGTCCGTATTGAGCGTCATCAGAAAGATGCCGAGGGCAATCAGAAGGATACCAAGGGGCAGGAAAAAGCGCGCAGGTCCGGTGTTTCGCATAAATCTTGCAAATTTGTTTTCCACGGTATGTTTCCTTTCTTCTTTTAAATTTCTTATATTATATCACACAAAGTGCACAGATGTGGCACTTGTGGCACTTTTTTTATCTTTCAAAAAAATTTTTTTGAAATTCTTGAATTGCCGTTCTGAGTTTGCTATATTGTTCATCAAAAGGAGGGATGCGACGTGTTTACGTTGAAGCTGGATCAGCAGACCACCTATACGCTGATGGCGATCATGCCGCTCGTGATCCAGGTGGGGGCGCTGGCCTTTGCCATCTGGGTGGACGCCTATTTCAAGCCGAAGCAGAAGCGGGTCTTTCTCGCGCTGCTTTCGCTAGTGTTCCTCCTGATCGCCCAGAACTATCTGGACGAGCTGTTTTCTCAATTGGAATTGGGCGATCTTTCCCGAACCTTCACCGGGATGCTGGGTTATATTCTGCGGCCGATCATTTTGCTGCTGCTCCTCTACATGGTGGAGCCCAAGGGGGGCTTCCGGCAGGCCTGGGTGCTGGTGGGGCTCAACACTGCCCTCTACCTGACGCCGCTGTTCTCCCGGCTCGTCTTCTATATTGAAAACAATCGGTATCACAGCGGGCCGCTGCAAAAAACCTGTCTGATCGTCAGTCTGCTGCTGTTGGCCGGGCTGGTAGTCCTGTCTGTCCGCAAGGCGCGGAAGACACGGGGCAAGGAGATCTGGATCCCCATCGCCCTGGTCCCGATCATTCTGATCTCCATCTGGCTGGACTACAGCGTCGGGCTCTCCGTGCAGCCTGTCACCTTTCTGACCATCGGCATCGTGGGCTGCTGTACCCTTTATTATCTCTGGCCTCATTTGCAGACGGCGCAGCTTTTGGTGAAGGAGCAAAGGGAGCGGCAGCGCATTCAGCTCATGCTGTCCCAGATCAAGCCGCACTTTCTGTACAATTCTCTGACGGTGATCCGGGATCTGATCCACACCGATCCCCAGGCCGCGGAGATTGCGGTGGACGAATTCTCCGAGTTCCTGCGCCACAATATGCGGTTCATCGAGACCGAACAGCCCATTTCGCTCCGGCAGGAGCTGGAGCACGTGAAGAGCTATCTGGCCCTGCAAAAGCTCCGCTTTGGGGACGAGCTGCTGGTGGTCTGGGACATTGCCTGCGAGGACATGATGCTCCCGACGCTGACCCTCCAGCCCATCGTGGAGAACGCGGTCTCCCACGGCATCCGTGGCTCGGAGAGCGGCGTCGGCACGGTGACGATCCGAACCAGGGAATTTGACGACCGCTATGAGATCACCGTGGAAGACGACGGCTGCGGGTTCGACCCGGCCCTGTTGGAGCAGAAGGACAATGACCACGTGGGCCTCAAAAACGTGCAAGACCGCCTGCGGCGGCTTTGCGGAGGTCGGCTCGACGTCTGCTCTTCGATTGGAGAAGGGACGACGGTGACGATCACGCTGCCGAAGGAGTAGGTTGTAGGTGGTAGAATGATCAAAAAACTAACACCTAACACCTAAGGCAACACCGCATAACAGGCAAGAATTAAGCGGGCGTTGCCCGAATGATTGATTTGCTGTGGAAAACTTTTCTATTTCATATCACGCAGCACACTGAATCAAGCTGCCAGGCAGGGCCTGTCAGCCAGAATCAGATTCGCCAGCGCGAACATGATATTGAATTTTGCGGTCTGTTTTCGCAGACCTCGGTATCGGGTCTTTTTGAATTTCAAAAGACCCTTCACCACGCCGAAGACGTGCTCCACCTTGGCACGGACGGATGATTTCTGGTGCTCCCGCTTCTTGGCCTTATACTGACCGCTCTTGCTCAGCTTCTTGATTTGGCTCGGGCGACGGTTGATCTGGTAACGAATCTTCTTCCCGGTCTTGTTTCGGACAATCGCCTCATCTCGTTTATCGGCACCAACGTAGCCGCTGTCGCCGTTTACGGTTTCTCCTTCCCCGTGCAGCAGCTCTGGGGTCATGCTCACGTCATGGACGTTTGCGGGCGTCGCTTTGACTGTATGCACAAGGCCGCTGTCCCGGTCTACGCCGATGTGCGCCTTGTAGCCGAAGTGCCATGTGTTGCCTTTCTTCGTCTGATGGGCGTCCGGATCGCGCTTTTTATCCTTGTTCTTGGTGGAGGACGGCGCGGAAATGATCGTGGAATCCACAATCGTTCCCTTTTTGAGAATCAGCCCGCGCTCCATGAGCATTACAACGACCTGCGTGAAAAGCTGATCCTGCAAACCATGCTGAATCAGCAGGTTACGGAACCGCCCCAGCGTATCACCATTGGGAACCTGGTTGCTCGAATCCACCTGACAGAAGTCTGAAAAGGCGCGGCTGTCAATCACCTCTGCCACCGTGCCTTCGTCTGACAGGTCATAGAGGTTTTGAAGCATATAAATGCGGAGCATCAATTCCAGATCGTAGGGCTTGTTGCCGCGTTCTCCTTATGTAATAACACGGCTGAATGAGGGTGATCCACTCTGCCCACGGAATGATGCGGTTGATTTGTTCCAGAAACTCTTTTTTCTTCGTCCGCACTTGCGCCAGTTCGTCGGTGAACGCGGACAGACTCATTTGTATGTTCATACGTAGAGTATACCATACTCCGCGTCATTTTGCATCACCGTTTTTTTGTGCGGTGTTGCCCTAAAAACTGAACCGAAAGGAGCGCAGCGACTTGAGGATATATCTGATCGACGACGAGGCTTCCGCGCGCAGCTCTATGGAGCGGGTCGTCCGGGAGGCCTGCCCGGAGGCGGAGCTTTGTGTATTTTCCCGGGGACAGGCGGCGCTGGACGCCATCGAAAACGAGGGCCTGCGGCCTAACGTGGTGTTTACCGACATCCAGATGCCGGGGCTCAGCGGCCTCGGTCTGGCGGTCAAGCTCCGTACCGCCTGCCCTTCCGCCAAGGTCATTTTTGTGACCGGTTACAATGAGTACGCCTTCGAGGCCTACCAGCTTCACGCCCACGGTTATGTGATGAAGCCCTTGCGGACAGAAAGGATCCGGGAAGAGCTGGCGTATCTCGCGGAGTTTACCGCGCCGCCTCCGAAGCCGGAAGCGCTGACAGTCCGCTGCTTCGGCTATTTTGAAGTGTTCTGGAAGGGAAAGCCCCTGCATTTTCAGCGGAATCAGACGAAGGAGCTGCTGGCCTATCTGATCAGCCGGGACGGGGCGGCCTGCACGAACGAGGAGATCTCCACCGCTCTGTGGGAGGATGAAGCAAATCCGAGGGCGACAAGCAACCGCGTCCGAACGCTGTACAGCGATCTGAACCTGACCCTCAAGGAGATCGGGATCGAAGACGCGCTGATCCGGCACCGGGGCAGCATCGCGGTCAACCGGGAACGCTTTGACTGTGATTTCTTCCGGATGCAAAACGGCGACGTCGACGCCATCAATTCCTTCCGCGGCGAGTTTATGGTGCAATACTCCTGGGCCGAGATGACGGCAGGAATGCTGATCTTTCACTTTTGAAGCAGTCTTTTCAAAAACGCCTTCGGGCGTTTTTGTGTTATCTGGAATATTTTTTTGCCAATCCCACGGAAAAGGGCGTTTTAGTGCCATATCTGTGCGCTTTGTTTTGTATAATCCAGACATCAGGATCAAGGAGAGGGGGAAATCGGATGCAATGACCAACATTACCATGCGGGAATTTGCGATTCTGTGCAGGAGTGACCCGGAGCTCTACAAACAGACAGTCGCGATCCCGGGAACGGTCACGCCGGAGAAAGTTTTATCCCTGGCGCGGCGCAACGGTTACCGCATTGTGCCGGAACACAGCGGCCCGTCTGGCAATCAGATCGAACTGCTCCATGAAGAGGATCTGGAGCGTGTCACCGGCGGGACCGGCGATATGACCCGGCAGGAGCAGCTCAACGCTCTGCATACCTGGCTCTACTATGTGATGGGCTTTGGTAGTGAAAACAGCAATTAAATAAAGACGTGAAAATTTGAAAGGAGAAAACCAACCATGAAAAACAAGAAGATCTGCGAGACCCTCAAGCAGGCACAGCAGGCCGTAGAGCAGGCCAATCAGGCGATCAACAGCGTGATGCAGGAGCTGAACCTTGAAGATCTGGAAATTGTCGCAGGCGGCGGCAATCCCTTTGGCGACGTTCCCCGTCCGGACCCCAATCCCCTCGACCCCAACCCCCGCGGCAACGGCTAACCCAGCGGTGTTGCAAAAATTTGAGTTATACTGATCATTCGAAGGGAGTACATCCTATGAAGCACTTTACGACAAAAGCTCTTTCCTGGGCTCTGGCGCTCCTGATGTTGATCCAGGTGTGTCCGATTGCCGTTTTCGCCGAGAACGAGGCTGAGGCCTTCAACCCGGCGGAGCAGATGACGCTGACCGTGCCGGAGCGGTTCCAGGATGGCGGAAGCTGGTTTTTTATCCCGGAGCAGGGCTACGCGGCCAGCGAAACGAGCGCGGGTCGAATCTACATTCCGATCCAGCGGACCGGCGACCTGGCGGCGGAAGCCGACGTGACCTTGAAGGTTACGGACATCTCCGCCAAGCACGACGTCAACTACAAGGTGGAGATCTACAAGGAGGACGTGGACCCTGCGATCCTGCTGGACGACCTGTCCATCCTAGACCTGATCCAAAACGCCGACGGCCAGGAGGAATATGAACCCATCGCCGACGAAAACGAATTCGGCGAGATTATTCACGCCGTGGGCGAGGCGGAGCTGGTGGACGAAAACGGCAATGTGCTGGGTACCGTCACCGCCACGCCCCTGGACGAGAACGGCAATCCCATTGAGGAAGCGGACGAACAGACGGAAACCGCCCCCGTAGGGGCAGATGACCACATCGACCCTGACGCTGCCGGCGACGCACAGGGCGAGGTCGAGGAAGGCGACTGGACCGAGCCGGAGTCGGCGAAGTCCGCGGTGGACCTGCTCCGCGCCGGCCGCGACGCCTTCACCGGCACGACCTCCGACCGGCAGGAGTTAGAGGGCGGCGACCTCTATGACTTCAACCCCGCCGGAGTGATTGGCATGAGCGACGAGGAATTTGATCAGGAAATGGCGGACGCCGCCCAGGAGGAATACCCCGGCAAGGAGTATACGCTCCACTTTGGCGCGGGCGAGGAAGCCAAGTTCCTGGTCATCACGCCCCTCTATTCCGAGGCTGCGGAGGGCGACGCCCAGCTCATGCTCATGCTCAAAAATCCCAGCGAGGGCTGGGCCATCGGCGAGGACGTGAACCCCGTGTCCGTCACCATCTATGATGTGGACGAGCCGGAGGAAGTCACCGTCTCCATGGCCGTGGATACCGTCTATGCCAAAGACGGCAAGGCCAGCATCACCGTCACCCGGGAGGGCCGCCTCAACGCCATCAAGGGCGTGACCCTGGCCTCCTGGAACGGCAGCGCCAAGGAGGGCGACGAGTACTCCGGCATCGGGGCCAAGCTCTACTTCCCCGTGGGCATCACCAGCCGTACCGTGGAGATCCCGGTCTACCACGGGCTGGAGGAGAAGGACTTCTACGTGTCCATCACCGCCCTGAGCGACGAGACCGTCGAGCTTGCCACCACCCATGTGATCATCCCTGCCGCGGAAGCGGAGAGCGACGGCGAGCTCATGGGCATCGATAATGTCAACGGCCATCCCTACACCGGCGCCATCAACATCAAGGGCGGCTGGTTTGAGGGCGGCAGCGGAAACGGCTTTGACTCCGATACCGCCTTTCATCTCTCCACGCGCGCTGACAAGGAAGAGACCGCCAAGCTGTGGCTGGATACCTCCAAGTACGGCTACGCCTATGACGGCCTCTATCTGGAATACGACGCCTTCCTGAACTGGTGCGACGGCGAATTCCGCCTGGTGCACTGGATCAACGGCCAATATTACCACGATCACGTCAACTCTTTTGACGACGGCGGCATGACAAGAGATCACTGGCTCTACGCGGCCTGGGGCGCCCCCAAGGCCCGGGACCTGATAAGCATCGAGGGCGCCAACGTGGACAACGAGGGCGCTGCCTGGACAGACAGCTATATTTCTATGTGGGTCAATGACGTCCACCTGATCAAGCGGCAGTTCTCCGTCTATGTGGAGGACCCGGAGGTCAAGCCTCTGCTGGGCGTCAGCGACGAGGATGTACTGCGGGACTATGAGGCCGTGTTCCTGGACGGCAAGCAGCAGCGGACCCGGACCCTGTGGACCGACGAGGCCTTCTCCGTCTCCGTCAAGAACGAGAAGAACCCCCTGCGCCTGGCGGGCCTGGAGGCCAAGACCGCCGACGGCAAATGGGTCCGCATCGTCACCCTCGACGGCAGCTCCCAGCTCGCCAACGTAACGCTGAACCAGGAGACGATCAACGCCCTGGCGGCGAAGAACGTGTTCACCTGGTCTGTAAACGGCAGCTGTGACCACGGCGGCAATTTCTACAAGGGCAGCATCACCGTGCGCCCGGTCTTCGAGTACATCGACGTTACCGTGGAGCTCAAGGCCCACGACTACGGTACGCTCAGCATGACCGCCCCGAACCCGAGCCTGCTGTGGGACTTCAACGCCGACAACGCCATGAACAGCAAGATGGGCGTCAACTGGGTCAATCAGGTCAGCTGGGGCGGCGCAAGCAGTGGCTCCGACAGCTATTACACCTTCCATGTCTCCGGCGGCGACCCCTATGTCTCCATGGAGACGCCGATCTACAACGCATCCGACATCCGCTGGGTGAAGGTTCGCGCCCGGACAAGCGGCTCCGGGAACAAGCTGGAGCTCTTTGCAAGCTGCGGCAGCGCGGGCCGGAGCATCGGCAATACCAACTTCCAGCTCACGCTGCAGAACGACGGACAGTGGCACGAGTACGTCTTTGCGATCAACAACGCAAATTGGAGAGACAACGTCCAGTGGCTGCGTCTGGACCCGCTGGCCAACTGCCAGAACGGGGACAGCATCGACATCGACTACGTGGCCTTCTTTGCGGACGAAAACAGCGCGAGAGCCTACCGCTCCGGCGCTGACACCGTCAGCGCCATTGGGACCTACACCTACCACCTGGAGGACCGGATCGACTTCGGAACCACGCTGACCCAGGCGGGCCGGGATGCCCAGATGAGCCCGGACGGCGTATACTATGAGCTGCGCAGGCAGAGCCGCACCGGCGAGCTGATCAATCATGACGACCCCCATTACATCAACGGCAGCTGGGGCTATGAAATGACGGGCAAGGACAGCCGCGGCAATGTCGTGGACAAGCCTTGGTTCTCCTTCGTGCCCACCTTTACCCAGGATCAGAACCGGGTCACCGTGCGGATCACCGACTACTATTACAACAACTATCTCGACACCACGCAGGGCCTGTTCGCCCCCGGCAGCTACGTCAGCATGGAGCACAAGGAAGGCTGGTACGAGATCGTGATCGCGAAGGACGTTCTGACCAACGATCTCTACGAGCTCACTGCCTCCACCAAGAATCCCGGAAGCGTCATTCCCAAGTGGATCCTGGCCGACGGCTCGGAGTTCTTCGGCGACACGCTGTATCTCCTGTCCGCCCCCCACAGCGACAACAACGTGGTCACGCTGCAGGCTGCGACAGGCAGCCACCTGACCTGGACCGTCCTGACCGGTACCGTCACCACCTCCACCATGAACCTCTCCACCGGCCGCACCGCGCTGGACGCCATTCCCGTGGCGAATGCTTACGTAGCCTGCGGCATGTACGCGACCTGGACCGACGAGAACGGCTGCTTCAGCCTGCCCGCTATGTTCTATGACAGCGAGGCCGTGCTGCGCTTCACCGTCACCTACAACGGGATGACCACCATCCACGAGGCCGGGGTGCCCGCCAAAAACGCGCCGAAAACGACCGCCCTCACCCTTGCCGGCCAGAGCGTCCAGGCTGTCACCGCCAACGCGGGCGTCGTGAAGGTGAACAGCTTCTCCGATACGGGGGCGCATTTCGCCTCTGTCAGCGTCGAGCAGGACAACATCCTGGTGGGTACCGTCAACGGTCTCATCATGAACGGCGGCATGCTGATCGTGGAGGTGCAGGTGGCCCAGGGCGAGCAATATCTCCTGAACGGCGAACGCTTGGACGAGCATATCACGGACGTGACCCTGTATTTCCAGGATCGGATCACCGGGGAGATCCACGGCCTGTTTTCCTCCAACACAACGCCCTCGCAGAATTCCCCAGCCCGTTGGAGCTATAACAAGAACACGGGGATCTTCACCCTGCGGATCAACCAGTTCGACCCGGCCCATCCCACCGAGTGGACCTACGGCGACGTGCTGATGGCGCAGCTCACCACCGACAAGAAGGTGGCGCTCTCCGCCTGGGACGAGGCTCAGCCCATGTGCTACGACCCCGTCTCCACGGGCATTGCCGTCTACGCGGATCCGGACTACGAGCCCCAGACCTTCGACTATGACATCGAGAACGTGGCGAGTATGCTGGGAATCGAGCCCCAGACCGACGAGGACGGCAACCTCCTGGACGATGAAAACACCCGCTACTCCTTCGGCTCCTTCCCCTACATCGGGGAGATCACCGCGGCGGTCCATGTGTTCTCCAGAGTGGCCTCCAGCGCCACCTGCTCCGCCGAGATGGACTCTCTGATGGCGGATCTGGACGTGATGGCCAGCGGAGAGGATTGGGACGACGATGACGATGATGGTGGGAGCGGAGAGAGTTCGAGCAACTCCGCCGGCGGCGCGGTCCAGAATTACACCCTGAACATCCTGGTGAAGATCGACGAGACCGCCTGGGGCGGCGTACGCTTCATGTTCGGCGTGATCATCTCCACCGGCGGCGGGCAGGGCTATACCCGTCAGCGCAACCCTTACCAGAACATCAACAACTTTATTGCGGCAAATCAGTTTGCTGATCAATATAACGCGATGGCCAGTGCGTCCGATTTTGTTGTTGCCGATAGAAAGCTCCCCAAGGGTCGGGGAGATCTGAGCGAATACGGCGGCGCCTACTTCAAGTTCAGCGCCTTCGTGGGCTTCTATTTGGACTACGGCTACGTAGAGATCTCCACCGACAATGGCGCGGAGGTCAGCCACGACATGGTGTTCATGGGCGCCGGCGGCTTCATCGGCTTCGGCGGCAGCGTGGGCTACACCTGGGCCTTTATGGCAGGCCCCGTCCCCATGTACGTCAACGTGGAGGCGGGCCTGAACCTCACCTTCTTCATCGGTTCCGAGGGCAACCCCCAGAAGACCCTCCAGAGCTTCAAGACCGACAAGGAGATGCACGGCCAGGACTTCCAGTTCAACTTCGAGTTCAAGGGTCGGGTCTACGTCACCGGCTGCATCGGCGTGGGCTTATATAAGGTTTTAGGCGTGCGAATCTCCGTGACCGTGGCCTTTGAGGCGGGCTACGGCAACAACATCACCGACTGGTACCCGAACCTCTTTGACAGCGGCTGGGGCTACGTCACGGAGTGCACCTTCACCGGTACCCTCGACCTGATGATTACCTCCATCGACTTCTACAGCGCCACCTGGCCTCTGCCCCTGGCGGACGGCTTCCTGTACTACTTCCAGGAAACCCGAAGGGCCAACAAGTGCATCGGCTGGGTGGAAGCGGCCATCCAGAAGGGCGAGGGCAGCGCCTCCGCCCGGGCCACGGCCCAGCAAATGTGCAACGAGCTGAAGGCCCTGGTGGATACCAACGAGCTGCTCTCCGCCGCCGGCGAGAACGAAAAGCCGAATCTTGCCAGCGCGGACACCATCAAGGAGAAGACCTACGCCCTGCGGGAGTACGCCTACGACGAGGACATCATCAACTGGACCACCTACAACGCGATTCACATGAACAAGCAGGGCGGCATCATCGGCGCCATCATCAACGCCACCACCGAGGGCGAAGAGGACGAGGGCCTGCGCTACCACACCAACGACCACGTCAATCCCCAGTGGGTTGCAAACGACGGCTCCCTCATGGCGGCCTTCGGCAACGCCAGCTCCCGGACTCTGGTGGAGGACGCCTATAACCAGCCCTCCAGCAAGATCCTCTCCATCGGCGGCGGCAGATACCTGCTGGTCTTCCTGAGCGACGACGCCTCCAGAGACCGTATGGCAGCCTCTGCCCTGACCTGGACGATCTACGACGAGAACACCGACCAGTGGACGGAGCCCCAGACCGTGCCGGGCGATCACATCGCCGACTCCCGGCCCAACCTGGTTGACGCCGGAGACAAGGTCGTCCTCTCCTGGGCGGCGATCCCTGAGCAGTCGTATCAGGCCCTTAAGGACGCCTTCCGGGCGGAGCTGACCGAGGCCGTCGGCACGGAGCCCACGGACAAAATGTTGCAGGAGGCCATGGAGGAAGATCCCGCCCGGGTCATGAGCGCCTATGAAATCTATTCTGTGGAGTTCTACAAGACCTCCGCCTCCTTTGCAGACCCGGTCCGGCTGACCGACGACGCCTACTACGACGACTATCCCCAGGCCGTCTACGACGCCCTCACCGGCGACTACATCATCCTGTACAACAAGACGGCCCAGGACGACGAAGCCTATGACGACCCCGGCGACAAGCTCCAGGACCTCGTGGCCGCAAGCCCCGACCCGGAGAAGACCTATAGCGTCATCTGCTACCTGATCCACAATGCGGAAGCGGACGTGAACGCCGGTCAGAAGGACGATTCCGGAGAACTGTATACGGTTCCTGCGGGCTGGGTGACGGAGTACCTCTATGAGGGCGAGCTGAACGCCGAAAGCCTGGCGTCCTACGGCGGCACGGCCTATTATCTGAGCGTCTGGCACGGTCAGCGCTTTATGCCCTCCACCATTCGGAACGAGGACGGCACCTACGCCGATCCTCCCATCACCGATCTGACGGTGGCCCCCGGCCGAAACGGCATCGCCACCTACGCCTTTACGGTCGATCAGGACTTCAACCTGAACACCGCCGAGGACCGGGAGCTGTTTGTGGAGTTCTACAACTTCGAGACCCACGGTGTCTACGTCCCCGTGCGGGTGGGCGGCTCCGTCACCGAGGAGAAGGAATACTATGTCGCGGATGCGGATCAGTTCGTGACTCTGACCTCCGAGAAGCAGGTCGAGGTCGGCACGCCCAGGCTCATCCGCAACGGCAGAGATACCTTCCTGTTCTGGCGGGAAAACGGCCAAAGCCTCCGGTATCTGAACATCACGCAGATGCTCAACGAAAAGGTGGCGGCTGTTGCAAATCCCTCCGACGGCAATGAGACCGACTGGACCTACGCGGTCAAGGACGACGGCAGCTTTGCCACCGACGCCGTCACCGGCCTGCCCTACGAGCCCAGAGTCATGAAGTTAGAGCTTGCGTCGGCGTTGACCGACGAGACCATCGAGATCACCGACTACGAGGTCATCACCGATGCGGAGGATAACCTGTACGTCGTGTGGACGGACACCGTCACCACGGACGTGACCAACGAAGCCGGAGAGAGCTATCCCGTGGCCGCCCAGGAGATCTTCGCATCTGCCATGATCCAGCAGGAGAACGGGACCGTCCGCTGGTCCAAGCCCTACCGGCTGACCCAGGACAACGCCTTCAACGACGGTCTGGCCCTGGCACTGGACAGCGAAGGCGGCTTGATCATCGTCCACAACCAGTACACCAAGCAGACGGCCCAGAGCGAGGAGGAGGTCTACGCCCTCATCGAGCAGGGCAAGATCGGCCTCACCCAGGACAAGGAGGGCAACCTCTACGCAGCGTCCCTGAGCTACAATTCTCCCGTGAATTTGATGGTCACAAGACTGGACAAGGTCGGATCTCTGGAAGCGACCGCCTTCGAGTTCTCCGACGCTGCCCCCGTGGCAGGCGAGACCGTCGCCGTGACCGCGGCCATTGAGAACGTGGGTCTGACAGACGCCGAGGGAAGCCAGATCGACTTCTACGCCTCCAAAAACGGTGTCCGGGGCGAGCTGATCCAATCCTTCACCAGCGAAGAGACCATCCAGGTCAACACCGCCAGACAGGTCAGATTCCGGTGGACGATCCCCGCCGACGGCCCCGATGGATATTGCATCGAGGCGGTCATCCGGGAGCAGAAAGCGGACGGCAGCTATTACGACGCCGTCAGTTCCTTCTCCGACGCCTTTGCCGCCGCGCCATATTACGCGGTCAAGGGCAAGTCGATCACCCAGGAGGGCGATCAGTTCCGGGTGCAGTTTACCGCCGCCAACAAGGGCAATCTGGACGCCGCCGAGGGTACCACCCTCAGCGTCCGGCTGGCAGGACTCTACGGAGACCTGAACAGCGACCGCTACGGCAACCTGACGACCAACGTCCTCTACAGCGAAGAGGTTTCCTCCAAGCTCACTGCGAAGACTCTGCGGGACCAGACAGAGCTGGACGCCTACGCGCTTCCTCAAGCCACCGTCTACGAGGGGGATGTGCTGGTGGACATTCCCACCAGCGTGTTCCGCTACTGCGGCTACGACGCCATCCAGATCGTGCTGACCGACAGGGCGGGGAACGTCTTAGTCGAAAGCGACCAGCTCTTCGTCACGATGGACGCTCCGATGCACCTGCGGCTGAACGACGGAAACGACCTCAGCCTCAACAGCGGCGATTCCATGCAGGTCGGTCTGGACTACGATACCACCGTGTTCATCGACGCGCCCAGCGTGGTATACAGCGTGGAGGACCCGCGCATCGCCGTGGTTGACGAAGATGGTAACGTCACCGGCCTGTCCGAAGGAACCACCACGCTGACAGCGACCATCCTGCCCAGCGGCAGCAGCGTCACCATTACCGTTAGGGTGGGATCGAACGTGGAGGATTGCCCGAAGGACGATAGCTGCCCAATGGCTGCCTTTACCGACTTGGACATGGACGCATGGTATCACAACGGCGTCCACTGGGTACTGGAAGAGGGCGTTATGGTCGGCACAGGCGCAGATACCTTCTCCCCGAACGCGGCTACGACCCGCGCCATGCTGGTCACGATCCTGTGGAGAATGGAGGGTGCGCAGGAACCCGAAAGCACCGAAACGGCCTTTACGGATCTCGATGAGAACGGCTGGTACAGAAAAGCGGTCCTCTGGGCTTTCCAGGAGGGGCTCACCGCCGGTACGAGCGAGACCACGTTCTCGCCGGATGATCCGCTGACGAGAGAGCAGCTTGCCGTCTTCCTCCGCCGCTATGCGGAATACAAGGGAGTCGACGTAAGCGCAAGCATAGATATTTCCGGCTATTATGACGTAGACAGCATTTCCGACTACGCGCTGCGCGCGGTCAAATGGGCGGTCGCAGTCGGCATCATCAAAGGCACGTCGATTACGACGCTCGGCCCCAAGGATACCGCGACCCGCGCCCAGATTGCCACAATGCTGTGGCGGCTGTGCACAGACGTGATCCCGCAGACCGAATAACCAACCCAATACAGCTTGCGGTCCGATCCCCGGCCGGGGATCGGACCGCCTTAAAAATTGTGATGGAGTCCCGGAGAAACGACGCCGTTGTATGAAAATCAATGGGCGTACAGATTGGAAAAGGCTATGAAAAAACAAATGCGAATCCGGACGGCAGCATTGCTGCTGACGCTGATTCTATCTGCAGGAGCCGTCTATACCGATCCTGCTGTGAACGCGGATGAGCCGGAGACCAGGTATATTGTGAAAATAAAAGAAAGCTTCGACATTCGCCGGAAGGATCAAAGCGTTCCGTTCGACGTGGTGGGCGAGGCGGATATGGTGCGGCTTCGGGATGCCGGGCTTCTTGTATGGTACGAGCCGGACGGAGTCATAGAGCTTCCGGACGAGCCGACCGCAGCCTGCTACACAGACGACAAGTGGGATCTTGCCATGATTTGCGCGGACGAGGCGTTTGCGATAAACGCCGTCGGACAGGGCGTTCGCGTCGGCGTCGTGGATTCCGGCGTCAACGCCCATCCCGCGCTGGCAGAGTGCCTCGTGCAGGGCGAAAGCTTTGTGGAAGGCGCCGACGCACTCGACACCTCCGACTACTACGGCCACGGGACGCTTGTCGCCGGGCTGATTGCCGGGAAGGATGAAAACGGCTGCCTTGGCGCGGCTCCCGGCGTGGAGCTTGTGCCGTTAAAAATCACGGACGGAAAAATCGTTGCCGTCAGTACGGTCTGCAAGGCAATCTACAGCGGCATCGACGACTATGGCTGCGACGTTCTGAATCTCAGCCTTGGGATCCGCTCAGACTACCAGGCCTTGAGAGAGGCCGTTGAATATGCGGAACAGCAAGGCGTGATCATCGTCTCGGCTGTCGGCAACAACGGCAACGCGAGTCTGTATTTCCCCGCGTGTTATGAAACGGTGATCGGAGTCGGGGCGGTAGACGAAAGCGGAACGGTCTACTACCATTCAAATCAAAACGACAGTGTGTTTCTGACCGCGCCGGGGGCGAACGTCAAGACCGCAGGGCGCACGGCCGGTTATACAACCGCCAGCGGCACCTCGTTTGCCGTACCCAGCGTGACCGCGGCCGTCGCCGTGCTGCGCGGTCTGGATCATGATCTCACCCCGCAGGCCATCCGGGAGCTGCTTTCCCAAACGGCGACGGACAAGGGCGCGGAAGGCTGGGACAAGTGCTACGGGTGGGGCATCGTCAACATCGGCGGAAGCGTACTTGCGCTCACAACGGAACCGCCGGATCCCGGTGATTGCCCGCGGGACGATACTTGCCCAATGTCCGCGTTTACGGATCTGGATATGAACGCGTGGTATCACGACGGCGTCCATTGGGCGCTGAACGAGGGCGTTATGGTCGGCACGGGCGCAGATACCTTCTCCCCGGACACGGCAGCAACCCGCGCAATGCTTGTCACGATCCTGTGGAGGATGGAGGACGCGCCGGAACCCGAAAGCACCGAAACGGCGTTTACGGATCTCGACGAGAACGGCTGGTACAGAAAAGCGGTCCTCTGGGCTTCCCAGGAGGGGCTCACCGCCGGTACGAGCGAGACCACGTTCTCGCCGGATGATCCGCTGACGAGAGAGCAGCTTGCCGTCTTCCTCCGCCGCTATGCGGAATACAGGGAAGCCGACGTGAGCGCAAGCGCGGATCTTTCCGGCTATACCGACGCAGACAGCGTTTCCGACTATGCGTTGCGCGCGGTCAAATGGGCAGTCGCGGTCGGCCTCATCAGCGGCACATCACAAACGACCCTCAGCCCCAGGGACAGCGCGACCCGCGCCCAAATTGCCACAATGCTGTCAATTATGATACTTACGTAAATCGCTTTTCTTGCATTGCCCGGAACAAATCATCTTCCGGGCACTTTTTACTACTGCGTGTATTCGGTAAAAGCAATTATTGAATGAATACAATTTCGTTTTTCTTGCGTTTCTGGACGGAATTTGGTATAATTATTTTATAAACAGGCGACGCCGCCTGCCGGAAGGAGTCGGCCTTATGATCTCCCTTTTTGTTTCATTTGGAATCCTGATTCTCGGCTTTCTGATCTACAGCAGGGTCGCGGAGGCGGTCTTTGCGCCGGATGATCGAAAGACGCCCGCCGTTGCGATCAACGACGGCGTGGACTGCGTACCGATGAAGCCCTGGAAGGCCTTTTTATGGAAGTCTGCATGGAATCCGCCGGGAAATATTGGATTCCCGTCTTCAACGTATTGGAGCAGTCCTGCTGGGTTACGCTTGCCCATCCAAAGTACACGAAACCGCAGAAGGGCAACAAGACCGACCGGAAGGATGCAAAGTGGATTTGTGACCTGTTCATGTGCGACATGATCAAACCCAGCTTTATCCCGCCTCCGGATATCCGGCAGCTTCGTGACCTGATGCGCTACCGCACAAAGCTTACCAACATGCTGACCAGCGAAAAGAACCGTGCCTTGAACTGCCTCACCGTTTCCAACCTGAAGCTGGATGATGTGTTCTCCGACGTGTTTGGGAAATCCTCACGTTCCATCATTTGGTTCATTTTGGAGCATCCCGGTGAGAAGTTCGACGTCACGCCGTTCATCGATCGACGCTGCAAGCACCCTGTTGCAGAGATTCAGGCTGCAATCGACGGGGCCGTATCCCGTGAACAGGCCGCAAAGCTCAGAGAATGCTTGCAGCATATCGATGAGATCGGCGTGCACAAAAGGAATATCGAACAGGAAATCCTTCGTCTGGCTGAACCTTATTAAGTATAAATCAGCTCTGCCGATATGATTTCTTCCGCACGATTGCGGATGCTGTTCATGCAGCCGACCCATGCCAGTTGATCGGCGGCTTTGAGTTGTTCGGTCACACCTTCCTGAGCGGCCATCTGACGGGTCAGCAGCTCTAACATCTCGTTGGCCTGCTGGTCAATCTCTTCGAGATGGGCGTTGAGGTTTCCTTTGAGAAGCATCCCCTCAAAAAATCCACGATGATGATTACGAAGATACTCAAATCGCATTCGCCCATATCTTCCAATTTTCGGTTCTTCCGGCGCTTTCAGATCGGGAAGAAAAAGTCTCCCTCACGGTGGTAGGTCAATTTTTATATTTGCCATAATCCTGCTCCTTTCGACGTTTTTTGAACACTAGAAAAAATGTGTAGCAGGTAAGCGCAAAATAACATCTAACAAGCATCTAACAAACCGCTTAAAATTTGCATCTGAAGCGGCGCTTGGGTTTCTGGGCTGAAAGGGCAAAAAAGTCAGTAATTTCAAGGCTTTGCGAGGCATTGGACAACACGCTCCGGCACGGGCTGAAACGACCTGACTCAAATTCAGGTTCTAGTGTCCACTCCGGACGTGCGGGTTCAACTCCCGCCTCGCGCACCAAAGAAAATGCCCGAAATCGTGAGATTTCGGGCTTTTTTCTAACTTTTCAGAGGAAAACACTAAAATGGACCCTGGAAAATGGACAGCAGCAATTTAGGGGGTCCCTTGAGAACAGACAGGTAAATTAGGGGGACGCCCTTTGCGGCGGACACTTTTCAGGAGAAGATTTGTGTGGTAAGATGTATCCATGCACAGGACGGA
>JAEEZZ010000142.1 GCA_016292255.1 Oscillospiraceae bacterium | reverse complement strand
TGCGTAAACGATCCATAAGCCTTCCGTATTTGAGTCATTCCAGCGCATCTCTGAGCTGCATATGAAAAGATAGAACAAGATCTCGCCACTCTGACGAGACCTTGTTCTTCTTTAAGGCTGTTTTTTTACAGCCCCTTTGCTGGGTGATTACTTGGTCAGAGCCTTGGTGATGCGGGCCAGGGCGTCGTCCAGCTCCTCGTAGCTGACGGGGATGGGAGGCGCGAAGCGGATGGTGTGGTCGTGGGTCTCCTTGCAGAGCACGCCCTCGTGGATGCATGCCTTGACGTAGTCGAAGGCGTCGCCGTAGAACTCCACGCCGATCAGCAGGCCGCGGCCGCGGATCTCTTTGATCTCGGGGTTCTTGATCTTCTTCAGACCGTCCATGAAGTACTTGCCCTTCTCCCGGGCCATCTTGGGGTAGTCGTCCCGCTGGAGGATCTCCAGAGCCTTCACGCCGCAGGCGCAGGCCAGGGGGTTGCCGCCGAAGGTGGAGCCGTGAGAGCCGGGGGTGTAGAGGCCCAGGATATCCTTGTTGGCCGCGATGCCGGACAGGGGCATCACGCCGCCGCCCAGGGCCTTGCCCATGATGTAGATATCGGGCTCCACGTTCTCATGCCAGCAGGCGAACATATCGCCGGTGCGGGCAAAGCCGGTCTGGACCTCGTCGGCCAGGAAGAGGATATTGTTCTCGGTGCAGATCTTGCGGACCTCGGTCAGATAGCCCTCGGGCGGCAGGATGATGCCGGCCTCGCCCTGGATGGGCTCCGCCAGGAAGGCGACGGTGTTGGGGGTGATGGCGTCCCGCAGGGCCTGGGCGTCACCGTAGGGGATGGTCTTGAAGCCCGGGGTGTAGGGGCCGTAGCCGTCCTTGGCCAGGGGATCGGTGGAGAAGCTGATGATGGAGATGGTGCGGCCGTGGAAGTTGTTCTCACAGGTGATGATCTCCTGCTTGCCGTTCTCCACGCCCTTGACCTTGGCGCCCCAGAGGCGGGCGGTCTTCAGCGCAGTCTCAACGGCTTCCGCGCCGGTGTTCATGGGCAGGACCATATCCTTGCCGGTGAGCTTGGACAGGGCCTCATAGAAATCGCCCAGGTTCTCGCAGTGGAAGGCGCGGCTGGTCAGGGTGACCTTGTCCAGCTGCTCCTTGGCGGCGGCGACGATCTCCGGATGCCGGTGGCCGAAGTTGTGGGCCGAGTAAGCGGAGAGCATATCATAGTACTTGTTGCCCTCGGGGTCGGTGACGACAGCGCCTTCGGCCTTCACGATGACGACGGGCTTCGGCGCGTAGTTATGGGCGCCGTACTGGTTGGTCTTCTCGATGATCTGCTTGGAACTTAACATGGCTTCCTCCTGATTCGTGAAATGTATTGTAGTATTTGGGTTTACTTTTCAGACATATAGGGGTACACGATGGCTTCCGAGGGGTTGAAGGTCTCCTTGACGCAGTGCGGGCTCATCCAGCGGATCATGTTCAGCACGGTGCCGGCCTTGTCGTTGGTGCCGGAGGCGCGAGCGCCGCCGAAGGGCTGCTGGCCCACCACAGCGCCGGTGCACTTGTCGTTGATGTAGAAGTTGCCGGCGGAGTGCAGGAGGGCCTTCTCCATCTTGACGATGGCTTCCCGATCCTGGGCGAAGATAGCGCCGGTGAGGGCGTAGGGAGAGGCCTCGTCGCAGATCTTCAGGGTCTTGTCCAGATCCTTGTCGGGGTAGACATAAATGGAGACGATGGGCCCGAAGATCTCCTGTACCATGGACTCATAGTCGGGCTTGCTGCAGACGATGACGGTGGGCTCCACGAACCAGCCCTTGGAATCGTCGCACTTGCCGCCGATGACGATCTCGCAGTCGGGGCTCTTCTTGGCCCGGTCGATGTAGCCCTTGCAGCGGTCATAGGAGGCTTTGTCGATGACGGCGGCCAGGAAGGTGTCGAAGTCCTGCACGTCGCCCATCTTGATCTCCTGCATCATTTCCTTCATGGCAGCCAGGACCTTGGGCCAGATGCTCTTGGGCACAAAGGCGCGGGAGCAGGCGGAGCACTTCTGGCCCTGGAACTCGAAGGAGCCGCGGATGATGGCCGCAGCCAGAGGACGGATCTTGGCGGTCTTGTGGGCAAAGATGAAGTCCTTGCCGCCGGTCTCGCCCACCACACGGGGGTAGTTGTTGTAGGAGGCGATGTTCTCGCCGATCTGCTTCCAGACGCTCTGGAAGACCTCGGTGGAGCCGGTGAAGTGGAAGCCGGCCAGCTCCCTGCGGGAGATGACGTACTTGGACATATCGGTGCCGGCGCAGGGGACGAAGTTGATGACGCCTGCGGGCAGACCGCAGTCCTCCAGCAGCTTCATGAAGTAGTAATTGGAAAGCACCGCCGTGCGGGAGGGCTTCCACACCGCCACGTTGCCGACGATGGCCGGGGCCATGGGGAGGTTGCCGCCGATGGAGGTGAAGTTAAACGGGGTGATGGCGCAGATAAAGCCGTCCAGGGCGCGGTAGTCCTGGCGATCCCAGATCCCGGGGATGGAGCCCGGCTGATCCTTGAAGATCTCCTGGGCGGACCAGACGCCGAAGCGCAGGAAGTCCGCCAGCTCGGCAATGTCGATCTCCGCCTGGAAGACGGTCTTGGACTGGCCCAGCATGGTGGAGGCGTTCAGGACCTTCCGGTAGGGCCCGGTGATCATGTCGGCAGCCTTCAGGAAGATGGCGGAGCGATGCTCCCAGGGCATATCCTCCCAGGCCTTCTTGGCGGCCAGGGCGGCGTCTACCGCCATGGTCAGCTCCTTCTCGCCGGCCATGCAGCACTCGGCGATCACGTGATGGTGATCGTGGGGCATGGTGACCTTGAAGGTTTTCTCCGTGAAGATCTCTTTGCCGCCGATAATCAGCGGGATCTTCACGACCTTGGCAGACTGGCGCTTGAGCTCTTCCTTCAGCTCTGCGCGTTCTTTGGACCCGGGCAGATAGCCGCGGAAGGCGTCGTTATCGGGGCGGGCAATGGTGAAATAAGCGTTTGGCATAATTCCTCCTTCTTTGACTCACACATCATAGAGTCAAGTCTGCGTTTGTATCCGGATTCTGCGTTACTGTGAAGCGGCTGATGAGGCCTCTTGACCGTACAATAATATATCATAAACAGCAGAAGTTGTCAATCAAGAATGAATAACCATCAAATTAGCATTGTATATACAAGGCGAATACACGAATATTCACGAAAAACTTGTAATAACAATGCACAATCTGGAAACCGCGGGGCTTGCAATCCACCGGGAATTGTACTATACTGGACAGTACCACAGTGCCGGATCCCGGAAGCTCCGCGGTTCCGGCAGATCATGAGAGGTGTGTCACTATGAATCTGGAGGAACTGCACGCGCAGATCACGCGCCGCATCGCGGCTTTGGATTTTGAACGCATCTGGCCCGGGTTTTCCCCGCTGCGCTTTGCTCTCTACGACCGGCAGCGGTGCTTTTTCGACGGACGTTATATCGAAAAGACCGACGAGTTTTGTGCCAATACCTCCATTGTCTATTGCGGCGAGCAGATCGCGATTTGGATGGTGGAGGAGCAGACCGACGTCTCCGTGCTGACCGCCAAGATGATCCACGAGATGTTCCACGGCTATCAGAGCATTCAAGCCTGGGATTGCTGGCCCAATGAGCTGGAGGCGCTGTATCGCTATGAATACAGCGCCGAAAACCTGAGCCTCAAGCTGCGGGAAAACGAGCTGCTGCTGGACCTGCTCCAGGGCTTTGACAGGGAGAAGCTCCGGGAGCTGCTGGCACACAGAAAGCTGCGAAGCCTGCGCTTTCCCTATGAATTCTCCTACGAAAGCAAGGTGGAGGAGATCGAAGGCTGCGCCAACTATGTGGAGTGGCAGGCGCTGCAGCAGCTGGATCCCGGGAAGGCGGCGCAGTGGACAGAGCAGCTGCGGGGCCGGATCATGAAGCCGGAGAAGCTGTTTCCCATCCGGATCTCCTGCTATGACACCGGCGCGCTTCTGATCCACGCCCTGCGGTGTGCCGGGCGGTATTCCTTCGCCTCGTCGGGGCGGCCGCTGATCGCCTCCCTACTGGGAGAGCTCCAACCCTCCGACGGCTGCTTCCCCGGCGGGGAAACCCGGCTGCGGGAGGCAAAGGAGGCAGTCGCCGCCTACCGGGCGGAAACGGAGTCCATCATTCGCGCCGCCCTGGATCGCAACGAGATCCTGCTGCAGGGGCCGCTGGAGCTCACCGGCGTGAACGTCTACAATGCAAGGTGCCTGCACGGATTTCTGACCTCCACCTATTTCCTGGCCTACCGGGCGGGAACGGAGGACAAAATGCTGTCCGGGAACTTTGTGATCCGGATGCAGGACCGGGAGACGATCGAGACGGTTTATCGCTGGGCGTGAGGGAGCCGGAAGCGGAGCCCCCGAAGCCGGGCGGAGGAAAACCATGATGATTCGGCGGCTGAGACAGGCCGCCGCAGAGGAGGAAAATATTATGTTAACTATCTACGGAAGCCAGCTGTGCCCGGATTGCCGGGAATACAAGGCAAATCTGGACGCCCATGGCGTGAGCTACACCTATATCGACATCAACAAAAACATGAAAAATCTCAAAGCGTTTCTGAAGCTCCGGGACAGCCTGCCTGTGTTTGCCCCCGCCAAGGAGGCCGGTGCGGTGGGCATTCCGGCCATTCTGCGCGAGGACGGCGCCGTGACCCTGGATTGGGAGGGCTGGATGCAGGAGCAGGGGCTCCCTATCGTGTACCGGGAGCGCGCCCAGGCCTGCGGCGTGGACGGCCTGGGCTGCTGAGGCGAAGCCGCCTTCCTCACAGCTGCGGGAGGGGAGGCCCAACGCTTCCACCCTGCCCGCCACCGTGGGGACGACCGATACCGGAACGCTCTCCCTGTGACGCCGTTTCTTCTGACGGCTTCATAGGGGGAGCGTTTTTTCTCTGCGGGCGGCGGGGCAGCCCGTGCCATTTTCGGTGATAACATTTCTGTAAGAATCTACCAAAATGCAAAAAATGTAGTATAATACGAACGGTAAATTTTTGAGGAAGGAGCTGTGACGCTGTGAGAGGATCGAAGCTTGCCGCTTTGACGCGAAGATATTTTCTCCCCATTCTGGTTCTGGCGTTTGTGGTCGCCTTCCTTTTTGTGTGCAGGGGAAGGGTGCGGACGGGTTTCCTGGAGATCAAGCCGGTGGACGGCGTTGCCGACGCCCGGGATATCGATTTCAGCCAGGGTGTATACCACCTGGTCAACAGCTGGGAAAAATACGAGGGGCTCTATACCCCGGCGGCTTCATCCAATCGACCCAGATCTCCACGCCCGAGAACATCGACGAATACCAGCGGGGTCTGACCCTGTATTCTCTGCTGCTCAGCAGCGGCCTTCTGTTTTTGATGTTCTATTTCCTGCTCAGCGCCGCCATTCAAAAGAACCGGGAGTATCTGGCGCTGGCCCTGTGCTGCCTGGTGATCGCTCTGCGGAATCAGTTCTTCTTCGCGGAGCATCTGCTCTCCGCAGACTATGGTTTCTACCTGGATTATCGGCTCGTGGTGCTGGATGTATCTCTGATCCCGGCCAGCGCCCTGTATCTGCTGTCCGCCTTCTACCGAAAGGCCCTGCGCCCCTGGTCGCTGGCGGTGTTCGCCGCTGCGGTGGCGGTGCTGACCGCGCTGCATCCTCCGCTGGTTCCTGCGGGAGCATCGGCCGGAGCCGAGCATCAGCCCAGCCCCGGAGCCCGAAGCGTCGGAAGCCCCGGAGCCCGTCCCGGTGGAGACCCGCATCGCGGGCCTTGTGGGCCCGGAGGCTGCCGACAGCAGCCCTGCCGACGCGGAGCCGGCGGCCTTCTGCCATCTCTATACGATCACCGCAGAGCCTTCTCCCGCGGAGGGCGGCTTTGCCATCGGCGGCGGCAGGCGTATATCCGACGAGGGCGACTGGACATGCATCGTCATCACCGGCGGTACCGTCACGGCAAGCAGCAGCAACGGCGCCGGCATCGGCGCGGGCAACATCTATAACAATTCCTACACGCCCACCGGCACGATCCTGCTGAGCTACGACGATACGAACGGCATTCCCGCTTTCCCCGAGGTAACGGCCAGCAGCTATATCGGAACGGTGCAGCTCGGCAAGGGCTTCAAGGAAAAGGACGGCGCCGCCGTGTTCGCTCCCACCGACAGCGCAGACGGCGTCACCGTCGGCGTGGACGAGACCCACTACGGCCCCGAGCAGGATTGCACCCGCAGCCAGGCCATGACCTTCCTCTGGCGGGCCAAGGGTTCTCCGGAGCCAGAGAGCACCGAGAGCCCCTTCTCCGACGTGACGCCTGAGGATTACTATTCTCATTGTCGGAGATTCTGAGGGCTTGTACTCCGGGGTAGATTATGGTATAATTATAAAAGCGGTTTACATGAAAATCAGCGGGATCGTCTTCGGCAGGGTGGGATTCCCAATCGCTTCCATGCTGCAATGATTCTCATGATATGTTCCTGGGGCAGATCAAAGACCGTATCACCTGTGACGGGAAGCCCTGTGAAGCATACAAAGACTGCGTCCAGCGCGATTCCAGAAGAAAGTCGGAGGCATGAAATGTTATATATTATGCGGCACGGAAAAACCGAATGGAATGCACTTCACAAGCTCCAGGGCCGGACGGATATTCCCTTGAACGAAGACGGCAGACGCATGGCCCAAAGGGCGCATGAGGAATACTTGGATACCCATTTGGATCTTTGCTTTTCCTCGCCGCTGAAACGGGCAACGGAAACCGCGGAGATCCTTCTGCAAGGGAGAAACGTCCCCATCCGGACGGACGACAGACTTGCGGAAATGTACTTCGGGGTGTATGAAGGGCTGGCGGATCCCTTCCGGATCCCCGACTGCCCCATCAACGTCCTGTTTCAGGACCCCGCAGCCTATACGGGATCGATCGGCGGCGCAGAAAGCTTTGTGTCGCTCTTTGCCCGTGCCGACAGCTTCCTGTCAGAGATCCTGCCGGAGGTGCAAAAGGGAAAGGATATCCTGATCGTCGGACACGGGGCATTGAATTCCGCGATCATCAGTTGTATCAAACAGCTCCCCATCTCAGAATTCTGGAGCAGCGGCCTGGAACAGTGCAAGCTGCTGCGGCTGCTGTAAGGCCAAACGATCCGATGATACAAGCGGATCGTTCTGTAAACTACAATAACGATACCGAGGAATACCTGAAATGAATTATGAAATTGTTCCGTTGCCCAAGGAAACATGGAAGGGTACTGTGGTCCCCATCCGCTACACGACGGACACATATTATGACCTGGAGCTGACGGAAAGCGAAAACGCGTTTACAGCCCGGCTGGTCAAAAAGCAATTTGATACGCCGGTCACCCACACCCCCGAGGAATACGATTTCCCGGACAGGCTCTATCAGGACTTTTGGGAGAAGGCGGAGGCCTACGGGGCGGTGGGCGAAGCCGGAGAACTGCTGGCCTGCATCGAGCTCTGCCCCGAGGAATGGTCCAACCGCCTGCTGGTGACGGAGCTCTGGGTGTCGGACGGGCTGCAGGGGCAGGGCCTCGGCAAGCGCCTGATGGACAAGGCCAAGGAGATCGCCGTCCTGCAAAAACGGCGGGCGATCATTCTGGAGACCCAATCCTGCAATACCAAGGCCATCGGCTTTTATCTTCACCAGGGCTTTGTGCTCATCGGCTTCGACAGCTGCTGCTACACAAACGACGATATCGCTCGGCGGGAAGTGCGCGTCAATCTCGGCTACTTTTTCCACCGGAACGGACGTAGAAGCTGAACCCTATGAACTACGTTTATTTGCTCCGCTGTGCCGACGGGACGCTGTACTGCGGCTGGACGACGGATCTGGCCGCCCGGGTCAAGACCCACAACAGCGGCAAGGGCGCAAAATACACCCGCTCCCGCTTACCGGCGGAGCTGGTGTACTATGAGACTTACGAGGACCGGCACGAGGCCCTGCGCCGGGAATGGCAGCTCAAACGCCTGCCCCGGGCGGAAAAGCTGGCACTGATCCGGAACGCAGAAAAGTTCCGGAAAGGAGAAAAATATGAAGCTTCAGGAAAAATGTCTTCCGTGTATCGTGAATCAAGCAATTAAGGTTGCCGACATGGTTGGAATAGAAGATAAGAACGATCTTCTAAAGGAAATGTTTCGGTATTTAAGCAGCGTGGATTATTCCGAGATTTCGTCACCGGAGCTTATCGGAGAATATTACAGTGTACTCAAAAGAATCACCGAAAATAACGATCCCTACAAGGAAACCAAAGAAAAGTATAACAAGATGTTTCTTGAAAAATCAGACGCATTCGAAGAGGAAATTGCGAAATCAGAGGATGATTTTTTGGAGGCAGTAAAGTATGCAATCATCGGAAATGTGATTGACTTTAATCCGATCCATGAGCTGACTGAATCAGATGTAAATGTAAAATTTGAGATTCTAAAAAATGAGAAGCTTGAAATTGACGATACGAAAGAGTTGCGAAAGGATATAGATTCTGCAAGGAGCATCCTATACTTAGGGGATAACTGCGGAGAAATCTGTTTGGATAAGATTCTGATTAAGAAAATAAAAGAGAGAAATCCAGCGTGCCAGATCTATTTTGCAACGCGTGGAGCAGCAGTTGTGAATGATTCTTTGGAAGAGGATGCTTACTTGGTTGGCATGGATGAATACGCAAGAATTATCTCAAATGGGGATTGTTCGCTTGGCACAGTGCTGACAAGAACTTCTGATGAATTTAACGAGATATACTATAATGCAGATATTATTATTGCAAAAGGACAGGCAAATTACGAGTGCCTAAGTAATGAAGGTCAAAATATCTATTTCCTTTTGATGACCAAGTGCGATGTGATAGCGAAAAGTATTGGCGTTCCGGAAATGAAAATGATATGTAAGAAGTCGATACATTATTTTTCGTAAGACGAGGGAGTACAACGATATGAAAAAGATTTTGATTTTGAACGGAGCCGGAAAGAAAAACGGCAACACCGCCGCCATGATCCGGGCCTTTTCGGAGGCGGCCAAGGAGAACGGCAACGAGATCCAGGAATTCTGGCTGCAAACCATGGATATCCACGGCTGTATGAACTGCGGCGGCTGCCACAAGAAGGAAAAGGGCAGCGCCGAGCCCTGCGTCCAGAAGGACGATATGTACCGGATCTATCCCGCCTTCCGGGAGGCCGAGGTGATCGTGTTCGCGTCCCCGGTCTACTGGTGGGACATCACGGGCACGCTGAAAACGGCCATCGACCGCCTGTACGCCCCGATGGTGACCGCCAGCGGAGGCAGCCCGAAGCAGATCGTCCTGCTGATGACCTCCGGCGGCTCCCCCATCGACCACGTGCTGGATTGGTGCCAAAACCTGAAAAGCTGGCTGCATTGGAAGCTCGTCGGCAGCGCCATGAACGACGTGGAACAGGCAAAACAAATCGGGGAAGGCATTCAGTGAAGAGGTGTACCGTATGATCCAGCTAATCACAGACAAGGATCGGAAGGAGCAGATCGCGCGGCGGATCCTGCTGGCCCTGCCCGATTGGTTCGGCCTGCCGGAGAGCACGAAGGCCTATATCGAATCCAGCCGGGAGCTGCCCTTCTGGGCCGCATTCCGGGACGGGGAGCCCGTGGGTTTTCTGGCCTTGAAGGAAACCGGGCCAAAGACCGTGGAAATCTGCGTGATGGGGGTCCTGCCGGAATCACACCGGCGCGGGATCGGCGCGGCCCTGTGGGATGCAGCGAAAGCATACGCCAGGACGCAGGGATACCTTTACGCCCAGGTGAAGACCGTAGCCAGCGGCCACTACCCGGAATACGACCGAACCAACGAATTTTACCGCGCCATGGGCTTCGAAGAGCTGGAATGCTTCCCGACCCTGTGGGACGCCTGGAATCCCTGCCAGGTCTATGTGCAGTACCTTGGAGGTGGATGAATTATGGGAAACAGAACAGCCATCGTTTATTATTCCACGCATCACGGCAACACGAAAAAGCTGCTGGATGCGATCGCCGCGGCAAATGACGTCACTTTGATCGACGTCACGCAAAAACCGACCACGGATCTGAGCGGCTTTGATCGGATCGGATTTGCTTCCGGAATCTATTACAGCTCCTTTGCGAAGCCGCTTCTGAACTATGCCGGCGCGTATCTGCCGGAGGGAAAAGAAGTGTTCTTCCTGTCCACCCAAGGCAATCCGGTGGGCAGATACTTTGGGAGCATCCGCAAGATCGCAAAGGAAAAGAACTGCCGCGAGCTCGGCTGCTACACCTGCCAGGGCTTCGACACCTTCGGCCCCTTCAAGCTCGTCGGCGGGATCTCCAAGGGCCATCCCACGGAAAAAGAAATCACCGCCGCCGTCAGCTTCTACCAATCCCTTTGACAGACACGGAAGCCGAAAACCGTCCAAGGGAAAGCGTGTGCTTGACCTGGGGATGGGAGAAAGCCAACGCAAGGCGAAACGATAAGGAGTGCTGTCATGCAAATCAGAAAAGCCAGCGGCGCGGAAATGCTGGCGCTCTGGGGGTATCCGAAGCTCGACGCCGCCTCCCCGACGGCGCGGTTATTCAATCAAAATATTGCCTCCGGCAATGCCGTATTCTGGACTTTGGAGCACGAGGGATCCTTGATCGGCGAGCTGTACGCTTTTTTCGACCTGCCGGACAAGGATTTCGCGGACGGGAAAACCACCGCCTATCTATGCGCCTTCCGGGTAAAGCCGGCTTTTCGGGGTCGGGGGCTTGGCAGCAGGCTCATGGAAGCGGCCCTCGGAGAGCTGAAAACCCGAGGCTTCCGTCGTGCGACCATCGGCGTCAGCGAGAGCGAGCCGCAAAACCTGCGACTGTACCGCCGACTCGGGTTTACGGAGAAGGTCAAGGACTGCCGCGCCGATCCCTGCGCCATGGACGAGAATATGCAGCCCGTCGTAGATCCGGAGCCCTGGGTGCTGCTGTGCAAAGAACTGCAGGAGGGAAAAGAATGACCGCAAATATTGAGCTGTGGGATTTATACAACGAAGACCGCGAACTGACGGGGCGGGAGCACGTCCGCGGAGAGCCGATTCCCCAGGGATACTATCATCTTGTTGTTCATGTGTGGATCCGAAACAGCGCAGGGAAATATTTGATCTCCCAGCGAAGCGCGGATCGGCCCATGCACCCGCTCAAATGGGAATGCGTTGGCGGTTCTGCATTAAAGGGAGAGGACAGCCTGAGCGCTGCGCTTCGTGAAACGAAGGAGGAAGTTGGCTTGACCCTTTCTCCGGAAAACGGCAAGATGATTTATTCCGTGACAGGCAGAGTTGTGAACGGTGTCCGCTTCACCGATATCGTGGACGTCTGGTTGTTCCGGTATGACGGGCCGGTTGATTTGAATCTCGCAACGACAAAGGAAGTTGCGCAGGCCGCTTGGCTGGACAAGACGCAGATCAAAACCCTGTTTGACCGGGGAGAGCTTGTAAATACCCTCGGATATTTCCTTAATATTGACATGGGAGAAAACACATGACCAAAATTCTGTTCGTCTGCCACGGGAATATCTGTTGCAGCCCGATGGCGGAGTTTGTTTTGAAGGACATGGTACAGAAGCGCGGGCTGGAACAGCAGTATGAGATCGCCTCCGCTGCCACCAGCCGGGAGGAGATCGGCAACCCGGTCTATCCGCCTGCGAAACGGAAGCTGGCGGAGCACGGCATCGGCTGCGCGGGCCACCACGCCCGGCAGATGACGAAGCACGACTACGAATTCTACGATCTGATCGTCTGCATGGATCATGCCAACGTCCGCAACGCCTCCCGGATCACCGGCGGCGACCCGGAAAACAAGATCCGCCTGCTGCTGGACTTCACCGACCGTCCCAGCCGGGAGGTGGCCGATCCCTGGTACACCGGCGACTTCGACGCCACCTGGCGCGACGTGACCGAGGGCTGCGCCGCCCTGATGGAGCAAACGCGAAACACATAAAGGAACGGGCGACACGGAGGACGGTTTCCACGTCCCAAGGCAGGAAAAAGACAACACAAAACGATGAGCATAGGGGTGTTCTCCGTGTTGATTTAGGAGAACAAAGAGAACCGACCTATGTCCTCACTAACTCGGACAAGTTATTTTCGCATTAACCGGCCCGTGTGTTCCTATTGTGAACAGGAAGGAGAATTATAAAATGAATGAAGACGCGATCCGGGAGAGAATCCGTTTGGGTAGATCGTTTGTCACAAAGTTCGGTGACGAAACCGGCGTAGACGAGGATTACGCGAGCGACCAGGAGCGAAAGCTGCCGCAGCCGCCGTTGGCCAAAGCGCCGATGCGGGAAACGGCGATCAACCTGCCGACAGACTTTGAACATCTGAAGATCGACGGGGACTTTCTGCACATCGTCAACACCCGGCGCAGCCATCGGGTCTATACGCAGGAGCCCATGCCGCTGCTGCAGCTATCCTACCTGCTCTGGTGCTCGCAGGGAGTCCAGTCGGTTCGGGGAAAGGCTTACGCTACGCTGCGAACCGTCCCGAGCGGCGGCGCAAGGCACCCCTTTGAGTGCTATCTGGCGCTGCAAAACGTCGAAAGCCTGGAGGATGGCCTGTACCACTTTCTTCCGATGAAGCACCAAATCGAATTCCTTGGCAAAGCTGAGGATCTGCACGGATTCATCTCGGAATCTCTGTGCGAGCAGAGCTGGGCATGCAAGGCGAACGCGGTGTTTTACTACAGCTGCGTGTTCTATCGGGCCGAATGGCGCTACGGGATTTGGGCGCACGCGCCGATCTTGATGGACAGCGGACATGTCACGGAGAATCTTTATCTCGCGGCCACCTCGATCGGTCTGGGTGGCTGCGCGATCGCTGCGGTCGACCCGCCGGTCTGCGATCGGCAATTCGGCCTGGACGGAACAGAGGAGACGATCTTCTACGCAATGCCCGTGGGCACGATCCGCAAGGACGATCGCCCGCAGGAGGACGCCTTCTATGCCTTTGTCCGGGAAGAAGGACTGTGAGATCGAAAGAGACGAGACAGGCGGGAACAGAACGACATAGAGGAACTGAAAATGCTTCTGTAGCTGCACGAGGGGAAAACCATGAGCTATACGGAAAGAATCACAGTGCTGGATCATGGCGTCCGGCTGGTGGGAATTTTGGAGCGGCCAGCGGCGGAGCCGGGGCCGCTGGTGATCGTATTACACGGCTTTACCAGCGCCAAGGATCGGCCCCACACGGTCGCGGCATGCGAGGCCATGCGGGAGGCGGGCTTTGCCACCCTGCGCTTCGATCTGTACGGCCACGGCGAAAGCGGCGGGGCGTTTCGCAAGCACACGCTGGACAAGTGGATCGCCAATACCCTGGCGATGATCGACTACGCTGAAGGGCTGGATTTCGTGACGGAGATCTGGCTTTCCGGCCATTCCCAGGGCGGTCTGACGGCGGCGCTGGCTGCCGGAAGGGAACCGGAGCGCGTCAAGGGGCTGATCCTTCGGGCGCCGGCCTTTATGATCCCTCGCTGCGCCAGAGAAGGGGATATGCTGGGCGTCCGTTTTGACCCGGCCCGTATCCCGGAAGCATTTCCGACCATCAAGGGCTTGACGCTGGAGGCAGGGTACGTCCGCTCTGCCCAAGCCATTCGCGTGGAGGACGCCATCGACGCCTTCTCCGGGCCGGTACTGCTGCTGCACGGGAAAGCGGACGACGTGGTTCCGCTTCGGGACGTTGCGGCGGCCGCGGAGCGCTATCGGAACTGCAGGCTGGAGCTGCTTCCGGGCGAGACACACCATTTTGACCGGGCGCCGGAGCAAATGAAGGCGCTCATTCGGGGCTGGCTCGAACAGCAAATACGAAAAGACAGCAGATCACGCACATTGTACCACGGATATCGCCATTAACAGTGCCCCGCATCTGCGCGTGGGAGGCGCGATGTCGGCCTGTGCCGGTTATTTCTGGATACAAACCCTAAGACGAGTTTTTTCCATCTACCGCGAAAAATGTGAAGCCTATTATGGATACCCTATTTTCAAATACATCAAAAGGGAGGAGAGCAGGAAATGGAACATAATTCGAAATTGTCAGATAAAATTGTAAATGCGCTTGACGCAAACCTGGACGGAAAGGTTGACATTGTAGACATTGTCGTTCTGGGAATGAAAGCGCCGGGTGTCCGAATTGACAGAAACAGTTTCTTTAAAAAAGAATTCTCAAGGTATTGCTCGAATGAAGTCATTGAATCTGCTATTCAAACCACTCCCAATCAAGCTGGCATCTCATCTGAAATTATAGATAAGATTGCAGATGAGACGATAAAGTTTGAAAGGAACTGCGTATCTGGTATTTCTGCTGCTTTAGGCACTCCTGGTGGGTGGGCTATGACTGCAACAATTCCGGCTGATATTATCCAATACTATGGTTATACGCTTCGAGCCGCCCAGAAATTAATGTATCTTTATGGTTATCCATCTCTTCAAGAAGCAAGTATTGACACTCAAATTGACTCACAAACGATGAACGCGTTGATTCTGTGTCTTGGGATTATGAACGGTGTTGCTGGTGCCAATAATGCTATGAAAGTGATGGCAAAAGCACTTGCAAGTGGCGTTGAAAAACAACTGTTGCGTAGAGCATTAACAAAAGGCACATTCTATCCTATTGTAAAATCCATAATGAAATGGTTCAATGTCAGATTGACAAAAGGTCTGTTTGCAGGTTTTTTCAAGAAAGCTATTCCTGTAGTGGGAGGTGTTCTTGGGGGAAGCATTACCTTTTTCAGCTTTAAACCCTGCTGTGTAAGACTACAAAAGGCCCTCCAGGATACGGCGCTTTCCAACCCCGATTCGATTCTTTCTGAAGATGAGCAAGTTTTATATGAAGAATTGATTTCTGACGAGGAGGCTGCAGTAGGAGACGACGCAGCAGAAAGCGAATAAAACAACATCCCCCGCATCTGCGCGTGTGAGGCGCGACGTCGGCCTGTGCGGGCTTTTCCCGCGCAGATCATCCAGCATATCGACCGCTGTAACGGGATTCTGATTTGACAGGGAGAAACGAGATGCGTGATCTGCGGCGATATATTATTGAGCATCTCCGGGAGGTAAACAAATGATCCGACTCACAGAGATCACAGAAGAAAACTGGCTCACCGCGGCGTCCCTTTCGGTGAAGGAAGAACAGAAGCGCTTTCTTGCGCCTGCCGTGGGGATCCTGGCCAGAGGCTACGTGTATCGCAGCTGCAACGCCAGAGTGCGCGTCATCGAGAACGACGGCACGATCGTCGGTCTTGCGCTCGTCCGGGAGTTCACCGACGAGCCGCTGGGCTACGATCTGCAGCAGTTCATGATCGACGGAAACTATCAGGGAAGGGGCTACGGCTCGGCGGCGCTTGCGCTGATCCTGGAGGAGCTGCGCGCGGAAGGACGCTTTGACCACGTGGAGGTCTGCGTCAAAAAGGACGACGCCGCAGCAATCCGCCTGTATGAAAAGCACGGCTTCACCGACTCCGGCTATGTCGATCCGGACGCACCGGATTCGATCAACCTGATCTGTCAACTGCGGTGACCGAGGGGAATATAAAACAAGTATCAGGAGGCGGAAATGCAGAAACGACTGTTGACAATGGAACAGGCCAGACGCTTTCTGCTGCGGAAGCAGGGGCTTCTCGGCGACTGGCGCTTCACAGGGAAGGAAGGCGCCCTCGCGTACGTCCGACAGGCGGGCTGCATCCAGTTCGACCCGGTGGACGTCTGCGGCAAAAACGCCGAATTGACCCTGCAATCCCGGGTCAAGGGTTTTCAAAAGAAGCATCTGCAGGAACTCCTGTATCGGGATCGCCTGCTGGTGGACTACCCGGACAAGGAGCTTTCGATCTTCCCGGTGGAGGACTGGCCGTATTTCGCGGCGTACCGGCAGCGCAGCTATGCCCACGGGCGGCAGTTCGCGGGCTTGGAGGCGTTGGAGGAGCGGGCGATTACCTATATCCGGGCGCACGGGCCAGCCAGCGCTGACACCCTGCCCATCGACGGAGAGATCTTCTGGCATTCCTCGATCCACTGGAGCGGGAACTGGCACAAGAACTCCAAGGCGGCGCGCTCCGTGCTGGAGCAGATGTACACCGACGGCAGGCTGGTCATCCACCACAAGACCGGCTCCCGAAAGTTCTATGATCTCGCGGAAACGCATATCCCCGAGGCGATCCTCCGGGCGGAGGATCCCTGTCCGGAGGAAACGGCGCATATCCAGTGGCGGATCCTGCGGCGGATCGGTGCGGTCGGCCTGCTGCCGAACCGGCGGTCTGACGCCTTCCTCGGCATTCCCATGACGACGGAGCAGCGGGATCTTGCCTTCGAGGCGCTGGAACGGGAGGGCAGGATCATTCCCGTTCAGGTTGACGGCTTCAAACCTTTGCTTTACGCACGTGCGGAGGACAGCGGCCTGTTGGAGGACGTACTGCAAAACGACGCCCCGTTGAAAGCAAGATGCTCGTTTCTGGCCCCGCTCGACCCCTTCCTTTGGGACAGAAAGCTCATCGAGGCCCTCTTCGGCTTCCGCTATTCCTGGGAGATCTACACGCCCGCAGACAAGCGCAAATACGGCTATTACGTGCTCCCGATCGTCTATGGGGAGGGCTTTGTCGGCAGGATCGAGGCGCTTGCGGACTATAAAGCCGGAACCCTGCTGGTGAAGCACGTCTGGCTGGAAGACGGCGTCAAACGCACAAAGAAGCTGGCCCGGGCGATCGAAGCCACGGCGCGTAGCTTTGCCCGCTTTCATCAATGTGTCCTAAGCATGGAACAGGCGCAAAACGATCGAACCGAAGGGGGATCGCACATGATTGTATCAAGTCCAATGGTGCTAAGTCAAGATAGGATTTGAAAAAGATTTTGCCAAGGGGCGGCGGAAAAGGCTGCTTTTGGCAGAAACAGGCTGCACTCAAACAGACCCTGCCCCGGGACGCTTTCAAAGCAGGGCCAAACGTCCAG
>JAEEZZ010000141.1 GCA_016292255.1 Oscillospiraceae bacterium | reverse complement strand
TCGGTCAGAGCAGCCGGCTCATAACCGGTCGGTCCTGGGTTCGAGTCCCCGAAGGCCCACCACATAGGGGTATAGCTCAATTGGTAGAGCGGCGGTCTCCAAAACCGTAGGCTCAGGGTTCAAGTCCTTGTGCCCCTGCCAAGGAAAAGTCCGAAACTCGTTGTATAGCAACGAGTTTCGGACTTTTATCTTATCCTGTACGCTCCCCCGTTCTCCCGTAGATGTTGGGTAAAATGGTTAAAACTATTGCTAAAGCATTTTTGCCGACCCCCGGTAGAGCCGGGGGTTTATTCATGCTAAAGCGCCAAAAAGGGGCTGTCGCAACTCATTTGTTTTGCTACAGCCCCAAAGATCAATACTCTTTAACTGTTTCCAATTCTTCCCAGCAGCCCTTTAGACCATTATCTTTCATATATTTCCCAAATCCGCATGGACATAAAAACATCTACTTTTCCTCCTCTCATGATACTGGAAAAGCGGTGACCAGTTCATTGGTATAACCATCTGTAACAATTTTTAGTATCGTTTCGCCGTTTGTGCCAATAACTTTTCCCATATCAATCAAATAACAGACTCTTCCGTTAGCCTGTAATATACCTGCACCCTAATTGCTGTTCTGGATATATTTTTAACCATCCCTGCTTTTTCCATACCTTGAGTGTCATTTCTGCATTAAATCCAATGATGCCAAGGGATTTGTCCTGACCGATTATATACAAAACCTCTTCCGCTTTCGGTAAATCAATCCCCAGAGACAGAGAATATGCTGCTGCCTTAATTCTCACACTAGTGCATTCGCTTTTATACAATTGACTGATACAGTCTGCTGCAAGTTTCCTGTCCTTTTCCAGCAGCTTAAAAAGCTTTATAAGAATTCTTCCTTCCCTGTTTCCGGTTTTATAATCCCCAGTCTGAATGGCTTCTTCTATAATTCTCCCGCTCTTTTCATATTGCTGAATAATGTCTTCGAAACAGAGCTTTTTCACCCTATCACCCCAAATTTTCTAAAACATCAAGACCAACTTCATATTGATCTTGGAAGCTCTGACCTGCAAGCAAATCACGAACCCGCAAACCGCCGGTAAAATCAAGAATGCTATTATAATATCCAGTAATCTTCATATGTATAGAATGGTCTACTGTTCCTTTGCCTGCTTGATGGACAGGCTGATGCGGTTTTTCTTCTCGTCCACGCCCAGGACGCGGACTTGAACCACGTCCCCCACGGAGAGCAGCTCGGAGGGATGCTTGATAAACCGGTCGGCGATCTCGGAGATATGGACCAGGCCGTCCTGGTGGACGCCGATATCCACAAAGGCGCCGAAATCGATCACGTTGCGGACGGTGCCGGAGAGGATCATCCCGGGCTGCAGATCCTTGAGCTCCAGTACGTCTGTGCGGAGGATGGGCTGGGGCAGGCTGTCCCGCAGATCCCGGCCCGGCTTTTGCAGCTCGGAGACCAGGTCCCGCAGCGTCGGCAGTCCGATCTGCAGCGTCTCGGCGGCCCTGGCCTCCCCGTAGGCCTTGAGCTCCCCGGCCAGATCCTTCAGCTTTTGGGCCTTGACGTCCGCCAGGTTGTGCCCCAGCAGCTCCAGCAGGCCCTTGGCCGCGTCGTAGGACTCCGGGTGCACGGCGGTATTGTCCAGGATGTTCTTGCTCTCGGGCACCCGCAGGAAGCCCGCACACTGCTCAAAGGCCTTGGGCCCCAGCTTGGGGACCTTCTTGATCTGGGCCCGGGAGCTAAACGCGCCGTTTTCCTCCCGATAGAGCACGATGTTTTTCGCGGTGGTGGCGTTGAGGCCGGAGACCCGTTCCAGCAGAGAGGGCGAGGCCGTGTTCAGATCCACGCCCACCGCGTTTACGCAGTCCTCCACCACCGCGTCCAGGGCGGTATCCAGCTGCTTGGGGGGCATATCGTGCTGATACTGGCCCACGCCGATGGCCTTGGGCTCGATCTTCACCAGCTCCGCCAGGGGATCCTGCAGCCGCCGGGCGATGGACACCGCAGAGCGCAGGTTCACGTCGTACTGGGGGAACTCCTTCGCCGCCAGCTCCGACGCGGAATAGACCGAGGCCCCGGCCTCGGAGACGATCATATAGCTGACAGTCCGTCCGGCCTCCCGCTCCCTGTGGATCAGCTCCACGGTCATCTGCTCCGTCTCCCGGCTGGCAGTGCCGTTGCCGATGGCAATGTGCTCCACGTTATGCCGGCGGATCAGACGGGAGAGGGCCGTGATGGCCTCCTGCTTCTGCCGCTCGCCGTAGGTGGGATAGACCACGGCGGTGTCCAGCACCTTGCCGGTGGCGTCCACCACGGCCACCTTGCAGCCCATGCGGTAGCCGGGATCCAGGCCCATGGTGACCTTGCCCTTCACCGGCGGCTGCATCAGCAGGGGCCGCAGATTCAGCGCGAACTGGCCGATGGCCCCCTCGCAGGCCTTGTCCGTCAGCTCGCTGCGGAGCTCCCGCTCGATGGAGGGGAAGATCAGCCGCTCGTAGGCGTCCTCCGCCGCAGCGATCACAAAGCCCATGGCGGGGCTGCCGGGCTGAACCACCCGGCGGCGAACGGTCTGCATGGCAAGCTGCCCGTCCATCACGACGGAGACCTTCAAAAGCTTCTCCTTCTCCCCCCGGTTGACGGCCAGGATCTGATAGCCCTGGAGCCGGGAAACAGGCTGGGAGAAGTCGTAATACAGGGCGTAGACGGAGTCCTCCTCCGTGGCGGCCTCGGTGCGGAGCACGGCCCGCTCCCCGAAGAGCCGCCGCAGGGTCTTCCGCAGCTCCGCGTCGTCGGAGATCCACTCCGCCACGATGTCCGAGGCCCCGGCCAGGGCGTCCGCCACGGTCTCCACGCCCATTTCTTGGTTTACATAATCTTTTGCCGCATCCTCCGGCCTGGGGCAGTCCCGCCCCTGGGCAAAGAGCAGGGCCGCCAGGGGCTCCAGCCCCTTTTCCTTGGCCACGGTGGCCCGGGTGCGGCGCTTTTGCTTGTAGGGCCGGTAGAGATCCTCCAGCTCCGCCAGGGTCGCGGCCTTTGTCAGGGCGGCGCGCAGCTCCTCGGTGAGCTTGCTCTGGGCGTCGATGGCCTTCTCGATGGCCTGCCGACGCTCGTCCAGCCCCCGCAGATATTGCAGGCGGGTCTCCAGCGTGCGAAGGGCGGTGTCGTCCATAGAGCCGTGGAGCTCCTTGCGGTAGCGGGCGATAAAGGGGATCGTGTTGCCCTCGTCCAGCAGGGCTATGACGTTTTCAATGTGCTTCGGGTCCCGGTTCAGCTCGGCGGCCAGGGTCTGCACGATCTTTCTCGTGGCTTGGGTATCCGTTTGTTCCATGGTTGGATTCCTCCGTTCTCAGGCGCGGCACCGCCTCTGATTTTTGCCGTTACAGGATGAGAGAGCGGGGCTTATTCCAGCCAGCCGCTCTCGCTGAAGAAGAATTTTGCGTCGCTCCGCTCCAGGGCCTTGCGCCGGTAGTCGTAGGCCTCGGTCACGGCCTGCTCAAAGGCCAGGGGCTCGTCCCGGCCCAGCAGGCGGAGCAGATAGCGGGTAAAGGGCGGGTTCAACACCAGGAAGGGGCCCAGCAGATAGGTGCCGAACAGGTTCTTGTAGCGGAAGCCCTCGTTGGAATCCTCCGGGGAATTGCCGATGCCCCCCAGGACCCGGATAAAGGGCCCGGGGAAGTCCCCCCGCAGGAAGGAGAATTGGGCCCGATAGCCCACGATCTTCCGATCCTCGAACTCGCCCAGGAACATGGAATTGTGCCGGGCCTCCATATCCCGCTCCGCGTGGAAGGGGAACAGGGAGAGCATGGGATAACGCTTGCCCTCCTCCGCGATATATTCCCCGAAAAGCTCCGTGGCGTTTCCCGTGGCCAGGACGACCATGCCCTCCTCGATCCGTTCCAGCAGGCGATCCTTGTAGGGCAGCAGCCGCTCCGCGGCCACCGGCTGCTGGCGCTCCGTCATGGAGCCCAGCACCAGCAGATCCACCGATCCGTCCAGAAAGGCGGGCTTTTCAAAGCTGCCGGTCTCCGCCAGCGCCGCGTCGGGCAGGCACTGACGGAGATAGCGGAGGTTCTCGGAATCCCCGAACCACTGGCAGAATTCCGGATACAGCGCTTCGATCCTCATTGGCCGCACCTCCCCGCTTCCCGGATGCGCTTTTGCACCTCGTCCCGCACCTTATGGGCGCGGCTGACGTAGTTTACGTCGTGGAGAATATAGATGGCGTCGATTCCCTGGGTATCCACCAGCTGCGCCGTCTCCGGCATCTGCGGGATGCAGACCAGCTTCTCCTCCGGGATCCCGGCCATGAGCATACTGACCCGGTGATCCAGATACCGGTCGCCGCCCACGATGATCTTTTTGATCCTGGGGTCGTTGAGACACTCGTAGCGCACGTCGAAGATCCAGGCCGCAGTCTCGGTCTCGCCGGGGCTGTCGTAGGCCTCGTCCAGCAGGAGGATGAGCTCCTTCACCCCGGGCTCCACGATGACGCTTTCAAAGGCGGAGGAGGTGGCCGTGGCGTTCTGGCCCTTGGCCATCTTGGTGTAGACCGCGATGCCGTTGGCCTCGCATTTGGTCTCCCGGGAGGCGGGCAGGCTCGTCTTGGCGAGATAGCCCTTCAAGTCCTCCGGGCTGACCCCCATATCCAGGAACATGGCAATGATGGCGGCCTCGTTGTAGATATTGTGGGTGGAGCCGGAGATCATGGGATACTCCACCGTCCCGGCGGCGCTCCGCACCGTGACGGTGCGCCGGGCCCGATCCACGCCCTCCACGAAGACGTCAACGTCCGGTGAGGCGAAGCCGCAGACCGGGCAGGAGAAGGGGCCGATGTGCCGGAAGTTCCGGTACTTGTAGTCCAGCTTGGCAAAGCAGTTGGGGCACAGGGCCAGATCGTGGAGGGAGGCGGAGGGGGTAAGGTGCAGATCGGCCACGCCGAAGCGGACGCACCGGTTGTGCGCGCCGATGCTGCAGCTGAGCGGATCGTCCGCGTTGCCGATCACCACCGTGTTCGGGGAGTGCTCCGCCGCGCTGTGCAGGTGCGCCTCCACAAACTCGGGGGTGGCGTTGCGGAGCATGGAATCCCGGGCCAGGTTGTTGATGATCAGATAATTGGGCTTCACCTGGGGCACGTTGCGGCGGCAGACCAGCTCGTCCATTTCGATCACCGCCGCGTCCTTGGTGGGCCGGTTGAAGATGTTCACCGCGTTGAGGATGCACCAGGCGTTGCCGCCGCGGTCGTTGGCGCCCCAGTCGGTGTAGGAGACCGTCATGCCCCGCAGCTTCAGAATATTCGCCACCATGCAGGAGATGCTGGTCTTTCCGTTGGTGCCGGAGACCACGATGGTCAGCTTGGGCTTGGCGGCGTATTTCAGGAAGCCGTCACAGAGCCGCAGGGCCGCCATGCCGGGCTTGTCGTTCTGCCGGTGGCCGGTACGCCCGTAGATCCACAGCAGCAGCTTTCCGGCCCAGAGCGCCGGGAAGAACAGGAGCCGATCCATAAAGCTGCGGATGTGGAAGCGATCCAGCACCCGGTTGTAGGCGGCTCTGCCCAAAATCTGCTCCGCCGTTTGGAGCACGTAGATCACAGTAAAGTAGATGAGGCCGCCCACCAGGGCGAAGGCCAGCAGCTGCAGGGCCACCAACACCCGGCCTCCCCTGCTCACAGGCCAGAGCAGCCGCAGCAGGAAGACTGCCAGCAGCATGACCGCCGTGGCGCAGAGGATGCGAAGCGTATGCCGCAGCACGGGTCTGGGGGAGAAGCCGTGGCTCTTTTTGAGGGCGGCCGTCTGCATTGCCACCGTCACGGTCTGGCCGATGATGCTGGCCGTGGCCGCGCCCAGGTAGGCCGGAAGTCCGATCCGGCTGAACAGATGGATCAAGGGCAGATCCAGGGTGGCGTTCAGCACAATGCCGGTGAAGATCGTCACGCACACGGCCTTTCCCCTGCCCACGCTCTGCATGGTGGTGCTCATAACGGTGGAGATGCCGCCGATCACGTTGACCACGATCAGCAGGGCCAGGATCTCGCCGCCATAGGCGCTGGGCCCATAGAACAGGCGGTAGGTGGGCTCCGACAGGAGGATCATCCCCGCGCCCAGGGGCACGGAGATCAGCAGCAGGACGCCCAGGGCCTGGTTCAGCCGGGCCGTGACGGCCTTGGCGTCGTGGGCGGTGTTGCTCTCGGCCATAAAGGGGGCGATGCTGCTTACAATGCCCATAGGCAGGGCGGTGATGATCATACAGATCCGGGGGGCCCAGGTGGAGGCGATGCTGGCGATCACCTGGGCATCCTCATCCCCGAAGCGCAGGTCGTGGAGGCCCACCAGGATCAGCTTCATATCCACCACGCTGTAGATGCTGTAGGTGAGAGAGACGAAGATAATGGGGACGCTGATGCGGATCAGCCGGCGGATGATCTGCCCCATGGGGGTATCGTCCCCTTGGTCGGCTGCGCCGGCGCGGCTTTCCCGCGCCGCCTCCCGGCCCCGGATGCCCACGTAGATCAGGGCCACCAGCGCGCTGAGCACCGTGCCGACGAAGGCCATATCCACGCCCAGCTCCACGCCGCGCTTCAAGGCCCGGATCACCACATAGGAGCCCACCAGGGAGACGGCGATGCGAACCAGCTGCTCGATGACCTGGCTCCGGGAGGAGACGGTGACGTATTTGTAGCCCTGGAGCTGGCCCCGGCGGATGCTCAGGAAGGGCACGATCAGCATACAAACGGACACGATCCGGATGCCCCGGGCGATCACCGCCGGAGCCACGCCGTTGTCCATATCCGTGAGCATCCCCGCGGCGATCTGATCCGCGAAGAGCTGCATGATGGCAAAAGAGAGCACCGCCAACGACAGAATGATCCGCAGGGCAGCGGAATAGGCCTTCCGCTCGCTCCGGTACAGCTTCCGGGTGTGGTACTCGCTGAGGATGATACTGACTGCCACAGGGATACCGCAGGTGGCGATATCCAGGAACAGGACGTAGACGTTATAGACGCAGGAGTAGATCACGCCGCCTTCGTCGCCGATGATATCGTAAAAGGGAATGCTGTACAGCACCCCCAGGATCTTGGTGAAAACGATGGCGGTATAGGCGGAGAACATTCCGCGGATGAAGCTGTCCTTTTTCATCCGGGGCTGCCCTCGCTCCGCCGCAGCGTTTTTTTCGCTTTTGTTGCCTTGCACGTTGTTTTCCCCTTTTGTTGGATATACCCGGGTATTATACCACGAAAAGCGGCATCTGTAAAGCCTCTTTCCCCTTTTCCGCAGGGGTCTTTTGTAGGTGTTACAATGATACTTAACAGTTGAAAAAAGAATAGCGAATCGGGAGCACCTGTGATATGGTTAAGTTGCTCAGACAAAACCGAAAGGGCAGGTGACCGATTCGCCATGACTACTTTAACACAAACCCTCAAGC
>JAEEZZ010000140.1 GCA_016292255.1 Oscillospiraceae bacterium | reverse complement strand
ATTCTGGACGACATCGAGTACGCATCCTCGGCGCCCAAGAACAAGGACGAGCACAAGCCCGCACAGGCCGCCGGTTCTCCTGGCCGGGAGGAACCGCAGGCCGGCTTCACCGGCTTCGAGCCCTTCGGCGGGCCGTCCTTCTTCGACGTTCCGTAAAGGAGGCGGCAGACAATTGAACAGGCGCATGGCGAAGCGATACCGAACCGAAATCGGTTTTTAAAGGCATATTTCCGCTGATCCATCGCAAAATCCCTTGGAAATACGTCAGTATTCCCTGCGGGCTTTTGCTCGCCTCATCGAAAATCTGCTCTTTGAAAACTGCTTTGCACCTTTGAGCGAGCAGTTTTCGAGGGATTTTTGGTGCGGCGGACGCAGCCTTGCAGACGCAAGGCAAGGACAACAAGCCAAAAAGCACCGAAAAGGGCCGCTCAAAGGCGGTTCCGGCTCGGCATCACTTCGCCCAAAGGCGCACATGAGTTTCAGAAATGATCTCATGTGCGCCTTTTTTGCGTTTTCGGGGCAAATCCAAAATTCAATCTCAAAGACAAAGAAAGGACTTACATCATGAACAACCCTGACAGAAAGGCAAACCTTTCCCTTGACGCGCTGGTATTTCTGCTGGCGCTGGCACTGCTGACCTTTATCACCCGCCTCTGGCCGATCCTCCTGCTGGTCATCCTGGGCATCTTCGCTGCCGCCCTGCGGCTGCTGTTCCTCTCGGCAAAGCAATCCCCGAAAGAAGCTCCGCAGCCCCAGCCGGCACAGCCTGTCTGGGAAGCAGAACCCGAACCGGATCTGGAGAGCATGATCTATTTCCAGGTCTGTGACCGAATCACCCTGCTGGTGCGGAGGCGCTTTCCCAATGCCAACTGGATCTGGGAGCTGCCCGACGCAAAGCAGCGCATTCTCAACGGCGAAACGGTGGGCATCCTGCTGAACCAGGCAGGCGGCTATCGCCGGGGAGAGGTTCGCTTGAATCTCTTCCGGGTAGACGATATTGACTTCCCCGAGCCAAAGCCTGTGCAGAGCGAGGAGCCCGAGCCGGAACAGCCCGAGTCCCAAGAAGAGCAGCCTGTCCCGGAATCTCCCGCCCCGGAGAACTATGAGCTTCTGGCCTTTGAATGGGTCGAGGCCCACATTCTGGAGCTGAACACCCGCTGCAATGAGGCCATCGGCAACAAACGCACCACCGTCCTGCTGACGCCGGAGGAGCTTCCCCAGGCGGAAAGCTGGCCCGCCATCTGTGCGGAGCTGGCCAAGCAGGAGATCTCCAACACCGCCTGCACCCCCGAAGGGATCTGGATCAGTCTGGAGGGAGGTGCGGCAGCATGAGCGTCTATCTCAACAACCTGTTCAACTACGCCCGGGCCCTGCCGGAGCCCTTTGACACCCTGCCCAACAAAAAGGTCAAGGTGTCCTCCACCTACAGCGGAGGCACCGAAGCCACCCTTTGCGCCACGGTGATCAAGGCGGTCCACGCCATCTGCCGCTGCATGAACGGCAGCGGAGAAGGCGCCACCGGCGTCATCGACCACCGCACCGTCGCCGAGTACAAATCCTCCCTGGGCCCGGACGCCTACCACCTGGTGGTCTACGACAGCAACTCCGGAGCGGTCATGGCCAGCGTGTACGACAAGAACACCGAGGTGTTTGAGTCCTACGTGCTGAACTCCACCGGCCGGGACGGAGCAGCGGTCATCATGGCCATGTTCCCGGTGCTGGTCCAGGATTCCGAGTTCGAGGATACCTTCCGCGACTACTATACCGAGTTCACCTCCGGCTTCCCGGATCTGACCAAGGCCACCCAACTCATGGGTCTGATCTGCGACAACGCCTACCGCCGGGTCAAGGACGATACCTGCGCCGCCCATGTGACGGTGTCGGTGGACAAGTCCGGCAACCTCATGCGGGTCTCCCAGGCGCAGCTGGACTCCGGGGCCTTCACCCCGACCAGCGTGACCGCCGGAGAGTTCACGGTCTTTGCCAAAACCGGCCCCGCCAAGGTGGTCAAGGCGACCACGGTGATCGAGCATGCGGACTTCGTCGGGAAGTTCGAGCTGAGGCCCCGGAGCCTGACCCCTGTGGAGCAGTCTCTGGTTCCCAGGCTGCCGGAATGGTATATCATCCCCAAGGTGGCGGTGGATATCTGCAAGCACGCCCAGAAAACCACGGGCAGGCCCATGCAGATGCGGAACTTCCTCCTGCGGGGGCCCGCAGGCACCGGCAAAACCATGGCGGCCAAGGCCATCGCGGCAGGACTGAACCTGCCCTATATGAAATACACCTGCTCCGCCGGAACGGAGATTTTTGACTTCATCGGTCAGATTTTCCCCGATTCCGAGTCCGGCTCCACCGGCAGCGCCAAGCTGGACGCCGAGCGTGACCAGCTCAAGGCCATGGGCGGCATGAGCTATGCCAACATGGCCAAGCTTTTGCGCCTGCCGGATCTGGAGGACATGGACTACGATCCCGCGGGGGTGTATCAGAAGCTTACCGGCATCGAGAACAGCGCGGCCAGTTCCCAGGACTGCATGGCCATCGTGATGGACATGGTGACCGAAAAGGTCCGGGAGCTCTCCAGGCGGGACGACGCCTCCAAGCAGAGCGGCCAGACCTACACCTACATCGAGACGGATTTCATCAAGGCCCTGAAGAACGGCTATGTGGTCGAGATTCAGGAGCCCTCGACGATCATGCAGCCCGGTGTGCTGGTGGGTCTGAACTCCCTGCTGGAGCAGGACGGCACCATCACGCTGCCCACCGGCGAGATCATTCACCGGCATCCCGACGCGGTTGTGGTGGTCACCACCAACATCAGCTACGAAGGCTGCCGGGACATCAACCAGAGCGTCCTCGACCGTATGAGCCTCGCCCGGGATGTGGAGCTCCCCACCCCGGAGGTCATGGTGCAGCGCGCCATGTCGGTCACCGGCGCTACGGATGAATACATGGTCTCCCAGATGGTCAGCGTGGTCAACGACATGGCCGAGTACTGCCGGAAAAACAGCATCACCGACGGCAACGTGGGCATGCGCAGCCTGATCGACTGGATCATCTCCACCGAGATTACCGGCGATCCCTACGAATCCGCCCTCTACACCATCATCAGCAAGGCAACGTCCGACGAGGAGGACCGCGAGGCCCTGATCAGCACCGCGCTTGAACCCATCTTTGCCCCGAAGCGCCGCAAGTCGGCTTCCTGAGGAGGCGATCGGATGGCAAGAGTCAATCACAAGCTGGTCAAGCAGCGGCTGAACGAGAAGCGCAGCAAGATCTCCGACCGCCAGTTCTTCACCTCCAGGCTTTTAGCCGGACACTTTGAGGACATGGCGGCCGCCCAGTCCCGGCGCTACCACTATCAGCGGCGCATCCACGTGAACCTCATCTGGCAGCCGAAAAACCCCAGTGTGGCCAACACGGACAACCAGTACATCACCATCAACGCCGGACACCCCTTCGTCACAAAGACCAGGGGCCGGGAAAACCGCTACCGCATCGTCTGCGGCCTCTTTGCCCACGAGCTGGGCCACGATCTGTACACTGACTTTCTGGCGGAGCAGACCTATGACAACCGGCTGGCGACCTATGCGTGGTATCCCTCCGCGCCGCTGCTCACCACAGTGGACGACAGAAGAAACGAGGCGGAGCTCTGGGATTACCTGAAGGCGGACCCCAAGAACCTGGAGGCCGCCCAGATCCTTGCCCACTATCTTTCCAACGTCGTGGAGGACGGCTACATCGAAAACCGCATCCTGACCTGCTTCCCCGGCACCCTGGGGACTTCGCTCTCCGAGCTGCGGGAGATCCACTATGAATCTCTGCCCACCGTATCCGAGATGATCGAGCGCGAGGAAAACGGCGACCGCCAGACCTTCGAGACGATCCTGCAGCTGCTCCTGTCCTACGCCAAGTACGGCGAGATCAAATATGGAGATACGCCGCTGAGCGATCCCAGGATCCAGACCGTTTTCGGCCTCATCACAATGATCGACGAAGCCCTGATGCAGACCTCCGGCAAGGAGCGGCTACGGGCGACGAGTATGATCCTGGTGCGATGCTGGCCGCAGGTCAGGGATTACCTGGAGCTGATCAAGCAGCGGCAGGAGGAAGCGGCGGCAGCCGGCGAAAGCTCCGAGCTGAGCGAGGTTTTGAGCAAGCTGCTCAAGTCCGTCGCCGGCGGGAGCGATCCCGGCAGCGGCAATTCTACGCCGGTCTTCGATCCCACAGGCTCGGTCGTCCCTTCCGCTACCATGAAAGCGCGGGCCAAGACCAGGCAGGACGCGGAGGACGCCCAGGAACAAGAAGAATCAGGAGATCCCCAGACCGGATCAGAATTAGAAAACGAAAATTCTGAGTCTGGGGAAGAAAAATCAAATTCGGGTCAGTCTGGAGCCGCCCCAGACTCATCCGGCACGCCGGGCGCCCCGATGACGGGTCCCGGTACCGGAAAGCAGGCGGCCTCGGAAACCGAGAAGGGCCGCATTCCGCTGCAGCAGACCCAGGGCCTCTCCGAGCCGGTGGGCGGATCCACCGAGTACAACGACGACTACGAGCATGAGTCCTGCGCCACCGCGGCGGAGGAGATCTCCCGGATCCTGGACAAGATGGCCGAGCAGGCCGCCTGCAATGAGCTGGAGAGCGAACGCCTTCAGGAGCTCAACGACGTGGCCCAAAGCCTGTCCTACGGCAATATCCATGCGGGGGTCAGCATCCGGGTGAATCGGATCAAGAGCGTCGACGAGGAACTGATCGAACAGTATCAGACCATCGCGCCGCCGCTGCTGGCCATCTCCCGGCAGCTCCAGAAAAGCCTCCTGCAGCAGCTTAAGGACAGCCGCAGAGGCGGAAAGCAGACGGGCCTGCTCATGGGCAGACGGCTGGATACCCACGCCCTGCACCGGAACGACGGCAAGGTCTTCTATAAGAACGCCCTGCCCAACGAAATCCCTCAGCTGACCGTGGGTCTGCTGCTGGATGAATCCGGCTCCATGTGCTCCTGCGACCGCTGTACCTACGCCAGGGCCGCAGCCATCATCCTCTACGACTTCTGCCAGAGCCTGGATATCCCGGTCATGGTCTACGGCCACTCCACCGGGTATACCTCCGGCACGGGCAGCACCGTGGAACTCTACTCCTACGCTGAGTTTGAGAGCTACGACAACGACGACCGCTATCGGCTCATCGACATCAGCGCGAGATCCAGCAACCGGGACGGCGCGGCCCTCCGCTTTGTGGCGGACCGGCTGAGCAAGCGCCCGGAGCCGGTGAAGCTGCTGATCCTGGTCTCCGACGGACAGCCCGCGGACACGGGCTACTATGGGACCGCCGCAGAGGAGGATCTGCGCGGCGTCAAGCACGAGTATCAGCGCAAAGGCATCCTCTTCCTGACCGCCGCCATCGGCGACGACAAGGAGAACATCGAGCGGATCTACGGGGATTCCTTCCTGGATATCACCGACCTCCACCAACTGCCCTCCAAGCTGACCGCTGTGGTCAAAAAGCACATTCGCTTCTAAAACTGAATAAAACACTCCACTGCCCGCACGGGCAATCACTACGCACACGGGCAGTTGGGTTTACAGTCTTTCCGTCCGTGCGCCCGAAAACAGAAAGGAAAGATAAACATGCATTTTCTGACATTGGTACCCGTTACGGTTCCCACCCAGGAACCCGATCCCGTCAAGGACATTCTCGTGCAGGCAGCCCTCATGGAGCTGCGCGAGAAGATGGAAAACGAGCCCAAGGACTTCATGGCGAAAATCTTCGCCAGCGAGCTCACCGGCAAAACCACGCCCTTCGGACGTGCGGTCTTCGACGCGGTCTACGAGAAGCTGGATCCCTATGCTGTGGAGTCCGACAATCCTGCTGAGCAGGAATTCATCGACTGCACCGAAGAGATTCGGGAAGAGTATCGCACCGGCACTGTCGACTGCGTCCGCCTGGCGGACGGCACGGTAGTGGATCGTTTCGACCCCCGATTCCGCAATCGCTTTTCGGTCAAGGACGGTAAGATCGTCCAGAACCACTTCGGTCCGCTGCATCATAAGAAGCGGAGCAAGAAGGCGAAGAAGATGATTTGGCTCCCGAACTACCCGAAGAAAAAGCTCTACCGCTCCGAACGGGAGCTGGCGGAGAAGTACTACGGGTATGAGTACCTGCCGGAGGAGGACGCCTACGGCTATTACAGCAACGTCGCCGCCTTCTACGACTGGCATGCCATCGGCGGCCGTTGGCCTCACTGCTTCCTGGTTCCCGAGGATTGCCCGGAGTACACCTTCGGCGATTATGAGGGTACCGAGGAGGAGACCAAGGGGCCGGAGGGCTACCGCTGGGTTGCCGCCGCCCGGAAGAAGGACATCGCATGGGACGCCATGACGCAGCTTGCGCTCGCGCAGCATGAGAACAGCTATCTTCTGCTGAAGAAAGCCTTCGAGACCAAGGAGCTTCCCGAAAAGTCCATGCTTAGCTTTACGGAAAACGGGATTCATGGTCTTCTGAAAACCCTTTACATTGACGGCGAGTCCGAGGAGATCTTCCGCAATCGGAACGGGCACCCCACAGATTCCAAATACCAGTTCACCCCTGGTGGTTACCTGGCGGAGGACGGGTATCACGATTCCTGCTTTACGTTCCACTGCCCCAAGGATCTGAAGGAAGCGGAGGCGGAAGCAAAATCTACCCGTGCCTGGGCGCTGGAGCTGGATGCGTTCATCGACGGCCTGGACGACGATACCGTACTGGTTGGCGTCGACTGCCACATCTGAGGGGAGGTACGTGAGATGAATTCCTGTCTTGACGCTTTCTCCACCTGCTTCGACACCTTCACGCCCATGCTGAACTTCCACGAGCAGCAGGACGCCCAGACGGAGTGGCGAAGCTGCCAGGTGAACTGCCTGACGGTGGTGCCCCTGGACGCGTCCTCGCCGCTGAACTACAGCTCTTTTGCAAGCAAGTGCAGCCCGGAGGCCGTGGACGACACGAAGACCGGTCTCGGTCTGGCCATGGGACTCTATGACGGCTATTACCCAATCCGGGATACCGCCTACAAGAGCCTGCTGGACCGGGCGAAGATCTCCGGTTCCGCCCTGGCGAAGCTCTCCAGACCGGTTCTGGCCTCGGTGCTCAACGAGTGCCTGCAGCTCTATTCCTCGGACGCGCTTCTCCTCCTT
>JAEEZZ010000139.1 GCA_016292255.1 Oscillospiraceae bacterium | reverse complement strand
TTGAAAGCGGCAAGCGGGTTCGGGGCTTCGTTGGCATGAAAACTCTCGTTTGGTTACCGGGCTGAAAAACGAAAAACAAATCAAATGATCCGTACATCCGTACCAGCGTACCATTCGCTGCGTACAGATGTACGGATGTACGGATGTTTTCAGTTGTTTTTTATATTTGGCTACAGGAGGTGCTTGCCTATGACACAGACTCAGATGATGAGCTTTCAACAGGATATGTCGGTTTTCCCGAAATCACAATTCAAGGACTACCCAGACGTTTTAAACGTTCAGCAGACCGCTGAGCTTCTTTCTGTGTGTAAGAATTCGATCTACAAACTGCTTCGGGAACAATCCTTGCCGTACCGACGGATTGGTTCTGCCATCCGCATTCGGAAAAAGGATGTTCTGTTGTTTATGGAAGGAAAAAACTGATTGATATGACTGCTTGAATCGCCTGCCGTTATATGGTATAATCGCGGTATAACGGCGGGCGTCAAGCACTGTCACAAGAAAGGAGTAGACATGACAGGCAGCCTGCAAATCAAAAACAACAAGTATTATATCGTTCTCAACACTTATGAAAACGGAAAGCGCAAGCCAAAATGGATCTCTACCGACCTGCCTATAAAAGGCAACAAGACCCGTGCGCAAAAGCTGCTGCGAGATACACTCAAGGAGCAGGAGGAAGCAGAACAGCTTCGTGCCGAGCAGGAATCAAATCCTGCGCTGATGCCTTTCGTGGACGCAATTACAATTTGGTATCAGGAGAAGACCGCCGATATTGAGCACCCCATTGATGAGGTAACCAAGCAGGGCTATGAAACGCTGATGAACAATCACGTTTATCCCTATTTCCGGGATAAAGGCTATTTGCTCTGTGAGATTACGAAGAATAATCTTCAGGCCTATATCAATGAAAAAGCCAAATCTGGGAAAATGAGCGGAAAGGGTGGTCTCGCGCCTCGAAGTCTCAGGCTGATAAAAAACATCATCAATCAGACGCTTCTCTACTGTGTTTCTGAAGGTTTCATTCCGAACAATCCCTGCCAGTTTGTTAAACTGCCGGCCTGCGAACGGTATGAAGCAAGGTTTTATTCCAAGACGCAGATTGAAGAGTTGCTGGGAAAGATCAAGGACGAACCACTTTATCCGTTGATTCGCTTGACCGCATTGTACGGTCTGCGTCGAAGCGAGGCACTTGGACTATGCTGGGATTGTGTGAACTTCGAGGCTGAAACCATTACGATCCGCAGAACCGTATCAAAGGTGATGACGGTCGTGGCAAAGGACAAGACGAAGAACAATTCCAGCCGGCGATCCTTCCCGATGACGCAAGACGTCAAGCAACTGCTGTCGGATCTCAGAACGCAGCAGGCTGAAGACAGGCGATTCTTCGGTAAAGAGTATCACCAATGTGACTATGTGTTCCGTTGGCCGGATGGCAGACCCTTCTCTCCGGATTACGTGTCTGACAAATTTCCAAAGCTTCTCAAGGCGGCAGGGATGCCGAAGATCCGCTTTCACGAGCTGCGGCACAGTGCCGCCAGCAATCTTCTGAACATGGGTTTCTCGCTCAAAGACGTGCAGGAATGGCTCGGACACAGCGACATCAAGACAACGGCTAATATCTACGGCCACCTGGACGCAAAGCGTAAAATTTCCATGGCAGAAGCACTGAACGGATGAGCATTTTGGGAAATCGCTTCCGTGATAGATAGGTGTTAGAAAAAGTGTTAGAAAAGGCGCTGGGAGAGCACTTGAACGGCAACCTGGTTCCGCCACAAAAGTGAGAAAAACGAAGAAAAAGCCCCGAAATCAAGCGATTTCGAGACTTTTCTGTGGTGGAGATAAGCGGGATCGAACCGCTGACCTCTTGAATGCCATTCAAGCGCTCTCCCAGCTGAGCTATACCCCCATTTGTTCAGGAAGGCTACCGTCTCCCTCACAGCATGGGTATTATAGCACAGGGCTTCGAAAAATGCAAGCATTATTTTTGAAAATGGGAAAGAATTTTATAAATTTGTTTTAGGCATCAGGGATCAGGCATCAGGCATCAGGGATCAGGCATCAGGCATCAGGGATCAGGCATCAGGCATCAGGGGACGGGGGATGCGGATTCTTCGCTTTGCTCAGAATGACGAGGGGGCCTTTATTCCTCCAGCAGGCAGACCGCGTGGCAGGCGATGCCTTCGCCGCGGCCGGTGAAGCCCAGGTGCTCCTCGGTGGTGGCCTTGACGTTGATCCGGGCGGGGTCGATCTCCAGGGTGGCAGAGAGGGTCTGCTCCATGGCGGCAAGATGCGGCGCCAGCTTGGGGGCCTGGGCAATGACGGTCACGTCAAGATTGCCGATCCGGAAGCCCTTGGCAGCCAGCAGCTCCCGCACCTTCGAGAGGAGGATCTGACTGTCGATGCCCCGATAGGCGGGGTCGTTATCGGGAAAGTGCCGCCCGATATCTCCCAGGCCGGCTGCGCCCAGCAGGGCGTCCATCACCGCGTGGGTCAGCACGTCGGCGTCGGAGTGGCCGTCCAGGCCCAGGGGATAGTCCAGGCGCACGCCCCCCAGGATCAGCGCGCGGCCCGGCACCAGCCGATGCACGTCATAGCCGTGACCGATCCTCATTGGCCCTTCCTCCCCTGCAGCAGGGCCTCCGCCAGGATCAGATCCGTGGGCGTGGTGACCTTGATATTTTCGTCGCTGCCCGGGGTGATGACCACGTTGAGGCCGTACTTCTCCGCGGCGGCGCAGTCGTCGGTGAACTGCTCCTTGGCGGCGATGGCCTGCTCCAGGGCGGCCCGGTAGAGCTCGATGGCAAAGACCTGGGGCGTCTGGACGGCGTAGAGGGCGCTGCGATCCGGGGTGGACTCCACCACGCCCCCGTGGACCACCTTAATGGTATCCTTGACGGGCACGGCGGGGGCCGCAGCGTTGAACTTGGCGGCCTTGCGGACGGCGTCGTGGATGACGGCCTGCGTCACCAGAGGACGGGCCCCGTCGTGGATGGCCACGAAGCCGCACTGGTCGGAGACCTGGTCCAGGCCGGCCTGGACGGATTCGGCCCGGGTCTCCCCGCCCTTGCAGATCTTGGTGACCTTGCTGAGCTTTTTCTCCACGCAGAGCTGGCTCAGCTGCTCCTGCAGCTCCTCCCGGGTGACCAGGACGATTTCCTGGATGTCGTCGCTGTTCTGGAAGGCCCGGAGGGTGTGGAGGATCAGCGGCTCGCCGCCCAGCTCCGCCATGATCTTGTCGATCCCCTGCATACGGGTGGCGCTGCCGGCGGCCACAATGACGGCGGCGCACTTTGCGCCGCGGGTGGAGAACTTGCGGAGTATCTTGGAAACGCCCATGATTGTTCCTCCTTGCTGTGGCGCACACTGTGCGCCGCTACGACGTTATAGGGACATGACGGTTTTCTTGAACTCTTTGCCCCGTACGGCGAAATTCTTAAACTTGTCAAAGGCGGGGCCGGCGGGAGAGAGGATCACCACGTCGCCGGGCTTTGCCACCCGGGAGGCCAGGCGGACGGCCTCGTAGAAGTCCTCCTCGTGGAGGATCTCCGGGCTGCCGGGGGCGTAATTGGGGGCGGCCAGGACGGCGGCCTCGATCTTGGGCGCGGTGGCCCCGGTGAGGATCAGGGTCTTGACGTGGTCTACAATCTCCGGGCCCAGGGGCTCGAAGGGGACGTGCTTATCGTAGCCCCCCGCGATCAGGATCAGCTTCTGGGTAAAGCTTCGCAGGCCCGCGATGGTGCGGGTGGGCGAGGAGGCGATGGAGTCATTGTAATACCGGACGCCGTCCTTCTCCCGCACCAGCTCGATCCGGTGCTCCACGCCGCCGAAGCTCCGGGCGACGGCCTGGATATTCTCGGTGCAGACCCGGTCCCCTACCGCCAGGATGGCGGCCATGTAGTTTTCCACGTTGTGGATGCCGGGCAGCAGGATATCGGACTGATCCAGGACCTTCTCCAGGGTCTCCCCCTTGCGCCAGATGACGCCGTCCCGGAGGAAGACGCCCCGCTCCGGCTCCGTCAGCCGAGAGAATTCCAGCACCCGGCCCCTGGCCTTTGGCACAAAGGAATGGGTGACCTCGTTGTCCCGGTTCAGGATCAGAACGTCGTCCGCCTTCTGGTGGAGATACAGGTTCTCCTTGGCGGCCACGTACTCCTCCATATCCTTGTGGATATCCAGGTGGTTGGGCGAGAGGTTGGTGATGACGGCGGTGTGGGGGCTGTAGGGGAAGTACATCAGCTGGAAGGAGGACAGCTCCAGCACCACCAGATCCGTGGGCTCCATTTCGTCCGCCTTATCCAGCAGCGGGGTGCCGATGTTGCCCCCCAGCCAGACCCGGAAGCCCTGCTTTTTCAGCAGCTCGGAGATCAGCGTGGAGGTGGTGGTCTTCCCGTCGGAGCCGGTGACGGCGATGATCTGCGCGGGGCAGACGGTGAAGAAGGCCTCCATCTCGGAGGTGATCACCGCGCCGGCCTCCCGCAGGGCTTTGATCTGGGGGGTATCCGGGTGCAGGCCCGGGGTGCGGAACACCACGTCGCCGGAAAGGCCGTCCAGATAGCCCTCCCCCAGGTGGAGCTTCGCGCCGTCGGCTTCCAGCCGGAGGACTTCGGCGTCCAGCTTCTCCCGGGGCGTCTTGTCGCAGCAGGTGACGTCGATCCCATAGCGCAGCAGCAGCCGCACCAGGGGGCGGTTGCTGACGCCCACGCCCAGGACGAGGACCCGTTTGTTTTTCAGTTTAGAAAAGTAATCGTCTAATCTTGTCATTCCGTTCACCGCGTTTCAATGAATGGTTGGCCGGCAGATTGCCGGCGCTACATGGGTTTACATAATTGATAGAAGGCCACGGCGGAGGCGGCTGCCACGTTGAGGGAGTCCACGCCGTGGGACATGGGGATGATAGCCGTGTAATCGCAGGCGGCAATGGTGCCGTCCGCCAGGCCGTCGCCCTCGGTGCCCAGGATGATCGCAAGCCTTTCCTCGGCGTTGAGGCCGGGATCGTCGATGGGGACGGCCTCGGGACGCAGCGCCAGCGCGGCAGTCTTGAAGCCCAGGCGGGTCAGCAGCGCCATGCCGTCCTCCGGCCAGCTGCCGCTGAGATACGTCCAGGGGATCTGGAAGACCGTTCCCATACTGACCCGGACACAGCGGCGGTAGAGGGCGTCGGTACAGGCCGGGGTCAGCAGCACGGCGTCCAGGTTCAAGGCGGCAGCGGAGCGGAAGATGGCCCCCAGGTTGGTGGGGTTCATCACGTTCTCCAGCACCGCCACCCGACGGGCGTTTTGGAGGATGGCCTCCGGGGCGGGCAGCCGGGGGCGGCGCATGGCGCAGAGCACGCCCCGGGTCAGGGGGAAGCCGGTCAGCTCCGTCAGCACCGGCAGGGGCGCGGTATAGACGGGCAGGTCCCCGCAGCGCTCAATGATGGACTTGGCCTGGCCCTCGATGTGCTTCCGCTCCAGCAGCAGGGACACGGGGACGCAGCCTGCGTCCAGAGCCCGGTGGATGACGTTGGGGCTCTCGGCAATAAAGAGGGCGTTGGCAGGGTCGGCCCGGTTGACCAGCTGGTTCTCCGTCAATCTGGCGTAGACATCCAGCTCCGGGGCCTGGAAATCCGTAATTTCAATGATATTCGGCATAGGCATTCTTATGGGGTCTCCGTGGATTCGATGGCTTCCGTGCTCTGGATGGGCTCGGTGGGCTCGGTGGGCTCCGTGGGCTCCCCGGTCTCGGTGGGCTCCGTGGGCTCCCCGGTCTCGGTGGGATCCCCGGTCTCGCTGGGGTCGCCGGTCTCCGTGGGCTCCGCGGGCTCCGGCTCCAGGACCTCGGGATAGCGCAGGACGTCCCAGGAATAGCCCAGCATCTCCCCCGACGGAAGCAGGACGGGGTGGAAATCTCCCACCAGGGCAGCGGCGTGGAGATCGAAGCTGCGCCATCTGCCGTCGGTCATGATCCGATTCCAATACCAGGGCACGCCGTCCCGCTCCCCTGCCACGATCTCGCATTCCGCACCGGCACGGTTGCACAGGTAGGCCACCGTGGAAGCCATCGTGCGGCTGCTGCCGCCGGTTTTCAGCACCACCTGGGAATAGACCGTGGCGTTGGGGTCGGCCACGTAGCCGGTGCCGGGGAGCAGATATTTGGAGATGGTCTCCACCATCTCCTCGGGGGTGGATCTGGATAGCTGATTCAAGATCAGATTCAGAAAGAAGTTGACCTCGATCTTTCGCTGGCTCAGGGTCTCCTGGTCGGTGTTGTAGTCAAAGTGCAGCTCCAGAACCCGGATCCTTCCCCGATCCGGGAAGACGTAGACGGAAATGCTGGGCGCCTCCACGATCTGATCCGGATGCTCCAGCACGTAGGCGTCCAGGAGAGAATACCAATCGGTCTCCTGGTAGCCGCTGATCTGGATCGTGTAGGAGCTGAGCTGCTGGCGCAGGGCGGTGATGATTTCCTCCTCGATGGCGTCTTTCTTATACAGGCGGGTGCGTATGGCCTGGACGTCCTTCTGAATGACGATCTCCAGGTTGAGGATGCGATCCGACTGCTCCTGGGTCACGCTGTAGCTGGGAGGCCCGTCCATGCAGTACGCATACTTGGGCGTATCGTTCCGCAGGGCGTAGTACATATTCTTCATGTCCTTGTCTACGTCCCCGTCGTAGTTCAGCAAACGCAGCTGGGCGGTGCTCTCGCCCCGATCCAGCATATGCTTGATTGCCTCGCGGATATCAGAGGCGCAGGAAACCGTGGCCATCTCCTCCGGCTTTTCCGTCCCGGAGGTGGGAGGCTCCGTCTCTGTTTCCCGATAGGCAAAGGGCGCGACGTGCTCGGAGACGTAGAGATCGTCGTCCGGGTACAGGCTCTGGCATCCGGCCAGCATCAGCAGCGCAAGCAGCAGCGGCAACAACAGCTTTTTCAACGGCAGCGCCTCCTTCGGTGGTTCGCGATCTGCGCGAAACAGGGCTTACAGCAGGGATACGGTCTGGTTTCCGATATCTTCGTCCTTCAGCAGCGCGCCCGCAGCCGGGATGCTCCTGGTGCGGTAGCGGCTCTCGTTCACGATGCCGGAGCCGGTCAGCAGCGCCACCCGGTGCAGCAGCGCCTTCTTTTTCAGCGTCATGACCGCCACGCCCTGGGTGTCTCGGCTGGTCTTGGGGCTCAGCTGGGCCGTGGAGAAGATCAGCGCCCGGCCCTCGGTGGAATAGAGCACCAGCTGGGTATCCTCCGTCATCAGATAGGCCGCCTTGAGGGGGCTCTTGTCGGAATAAGCGCCGGTGAGCTTCTTGCGGTTGGACTTGGTGGCGTAGGCGGACAGCTCCACCTTGGCGACCTTGCCGTTTTCATAGACAAAGAGCATAAAGCCCTGGTAATCTCCGGGGAAGCAGACGGCAGCGACGGTCTCGCCCTCGTCCATGCCCAGCTTCTGGGGCAGATAGTCGCCCAGGACAGAGGCTTTCCCGTCGGGGAAAACGTCCAGCTTCGTCTTGTAGACCTGGCAGCGGTCGCTGAATACCAGCAGCTCCGCGGCGCTGGTGGTCTCCCGGGAGAAGGACAGGGCGTCCCCCTCCTTGAATTTCTGTTCGCCGGACATACGGAGGGACTGGGGGGTGATCTTTTTCAGATAGCCCTGCTGGGACACGAACACCGTGACCGGGTATTCCGGCTCCGCCTCCGGGGTCTCCTCTACGAAGACCTCATGGTCATAGATCAGACCGGTGCGGCGATCTGTGCCGTACTTCTTGCTGACCTCGTCCAGCTCCTTGACGATGATGGACTTGACCCGGGCGTCGGATTTCAGGATCTTTTCCAGATCCTCGATGGCCTTTTCCAGTTCCTCGGTCTCGGCGGTCTTTTTGAGGATGTATTCCTTGTTGATGTTGCGGAGCTTGATCTCCGCCACGAAGTTGGCCTGGACCTCGTCGATGCCGAAGCCGATCATCAGATTGGGCACCACCTCGGCGTCGGATTCCGTGCCGCGGATGATGGCGATGGCCTTGTCGATGTCCAGCAGGATCTTGGCCAGGCCCTTGAGCAGATGCAGGCGCTCCTTCTTCCGCTGGAGCTGGTAGTAGGTTCTGCGGCGGACGCCCTCGGAGCGCCAGGCCACCCACTCCTCCAGGATCTCCCGGACCCCAAGGACCCGGGGCATCCCGGCGATCAGCAGATTGAAGTTGCAGGCGAAGCTGTCCTCCAGGGGGGTCATGCGGAAGAGCTTCTGCATCAGCTTCTCCGGCTCCACGCCCCGCTTGAGGTCGATGGTCAGCTTGAGGCCGGACAGGTCCGTCTCATCTCGCATATCGTTGATCTCCCGGATCTTGCCGGCGTTGATCAGCTCGGAGACCTTGTCGATGACGGCCTCGGTGGAGGCGGTATAGGGGATCTCATAGATCTCGATCAGCTTTTCCGCTTCCACATAGCGCCAGCGGGCCCGCACCTTGAAGGAGCCCCGGCCGCTCTCATAGATGGCGCCGATCTCGGCGGGATCGTAGACGATCTCGCCGCCGGTGGGGAAATCCGGGGCGGGCAGGGTGGCCAGCAGGTCGCACTTGGGATCCCGGATAAAGGCCTTGGTGGTCTCGCAGACCTCCCGCAGGTTGAAGCCGCAGATATTGCTGGCCATGCCGGCGGCAATGCCGGTGTTGTTGGACACCAGGATATTGGGGAAGGTGGTGGGCAGCAGGGTGGGCTCCTGCATGGTGCCGTCGTAGTTGTCCACCATGTCCACGGTGTCGAAGTCGATGTCACGGAAGAGCTCCGCCGCGATGGGCTCCAGGCGGGCCTCGGTGTAACGGGGAGCCGCGTAGGCCATATCCCGGGAGTAGACCTTGCCGAAGTTGCCCTTGGAATCCACAAAGGGGTGGAGCAGGGCCCCGTTGCCCCGGCTCAGGCGCACCATGGTCTCGTAGATGGCCTGGTCGCCGTGGGGGTTCAGCCGCATGGTGGAGCCCACGATATTGGCGGACTTGGTGCGTCCGCCGTTCAGCAGGCCCATTTTGTACATGGTATAGAGCAGCTTCCGGTGAGAGGGCTTGAAGCCGTCGATCTCCGGAATGGCCCGGGAGACGATGATGGACATGGCGTAGGGCATGAAGTTCCACTCCAGGGTGTCGCAGATGCCCTGCTCCGTCAGCTCTCCCCGCAGGCCCTCCACATTGGGATCCTGCTTGTGTTTCAGTTCGTCATTTTTCTTCTTTGCCATATTCTTACCCGTTCGTTTGATTGACTATTTGGTTGAGCCAGCGCCGCAGCGCCTGTTCCAGCCGATCCGCCAGCTGCCTCACCCGAAGCAGGCGGAACAGCCGGGCGCGGAGCCAGTCCAGCAGGATGCAGGCGGAAAACAGCGCAAGGCCCGCCAGGATCACCCCAAAGGGCAGCAAAATCGCCGGCAGCTTCAAAAGCGGTCGAAACAGCCCCTGCAGCGGGATCCAGATCACATGATGCACATGAATGACGTAGACGCCGAAGGTCAGCGGCGAGAGAAAGGCGATCAGCCGCTGCGTCCGGGGGCCGAAGCGCAGCCTGGAAAAGAGCAGCAGGAGCAGCACGCTGACCGCTGTGATCAGCGGGCTGACGTAGTCCAGCAGCCGCCCGTTGAGATTCCGCAGGGGCTCCGGCGCGTCCGGAAGGTAGACCGCGCCGAACAGCACCGTCAGCAGGGCCAGAGCCAGAAGCAGCAGGGCCAGCAGCCGCGCCGGGGCGGTACGGCCCAGGAAATCCGACTGCCGGATGCAGGCGCCCACGGTATACAGCGCCGTGAGCCAGAGCACCGAGTAGCCCCCGCCGATGGAGAAGGGGTCGCCCTGGTTCAGATAGCCCAGGGTGGCGCAGAGACTGAACAGCAGCAGCATCGTCCAGAGCATGGCGATCGCCTGGCTCCGGCTCAGCCCGCGGACGCCGCGGTTGATCAGCGGCGAGAAGGCGTACACTCCCACGTAGCAGCTGAAGTACCAGTAGGCCTTTTGCGTAAAGGGGAACAGATAGCGGATCCAGAATTCCGGATCCATTGCCTCCGGGTCGATGGCGTCGCCCACCAGGCCGATCACCACGTTGAGCACCCAGACCTGGAACCAGAGCTCGAAGATCCGGGCGGGGCGGAACCTGCCGTGGAGCATCACGTAGCCGGAGATCAGGGCGTAGACGTTGACAGCGGAGGATGCCAGGATCCGCAGCGGATAGAGCAGAAGGGCAGCCGCCGTCCCAGCGGCGGGAATGGCGCCGCCGCGGTTCATCACGTGCAGGCAGACGATCAGCAGCATGGCAGTGCAGCGCAGGGCGTCCACACCGTAATTGCGTTCTGCCCGGTTGGTTGAAATGGGATTACTCATGAGATATCCGCCAGATCCAGGTATTTGTAGCCGTTGTCGGAGATATAGTCCTTGCGGGCCTGGAGATTGTCGCCCAGAAGCATATCGAAGTAGGCCGCGGTGCGGGCGGCGTCCTCGGGCATGACCTTGATCAGCCGGCGGGTCTGGGGGTTCATGGTGGTCATCCACATCATTTCCGGCTCGTTCTCGCCCAGGCCCTTGGAGCGCTGGATGGAGAGCTTCTTCCCTTCCAGCTTTTTCAGGATCTCGACCTTCTCCTGCTCGTTGTAGGCGAACCAGGTCTTTTCCTTGCAGTTGATCTCAAACAGGGGGGATTCCGCGATGTACACGAAGCCCTCCCGGATCAGGGTGGGCACCAGCCGGTAGAGCATGGTGAGGATCAGGGTGCGGATGTGGTAGCCGTCCTCGTCGGCATCGGTGCAGATGACGATCTTGTTCCAGCGGAGATTGTTCAGATCGAATTCCGCCAGATCCTTGACCTTCTTTTCCTTCACCTCCACCCCGCAGCCGATGACCCGGAGCAGATCCGTGATGATATCGCTCTTGAAGATGCGGCTGTAGTCGGCCTTGAGGCAGTTGAGGATCTTGCCCCGGACGGGCATGATGCCCTGGAATTCCGCGTCCCGGCCCAGCTTGACGGAGCCCAGCGCGGAGTCGCCCTCCACGATGTAGAGCTCCCGGACGTTGGGATCCTTGGAGCGGCAGTCCACGAATTTCTGGACCCGGTTGGCAATATTCACCGTGCCGGCAAGCTTTTTCTTCACCGTCAGCCGGGCCTGCTCCGCAGACTCCCGGGAGCGCTTGTTCACCAGCACCTGGGCGGCGATCATTTCCGCCTCCTGCTTGTTCTCGATGAAGTAGACCTGGAGCCGGGAGCGGAAGAACTCCACCATGGCGTCCTGGATGAATTTGTTGGTGATGGCCTTCTTGGTCTGGTTCTCGTAGGAGGTCTTGGTGGAGAAGCAGTTGGTCACCAGCACCAGGCTGTCGAAGACGTCCTGGTAGGTGATCTTGTTTTCGTTTTTGACGTATTTGTTCTCCTGCTTGAGATAGGCGTCGATGGCGAACACGAAGGCGTTGCGGACGGCCTTTTCCGGCGCGCCGCCGTATTCCAGCCAGGAGGAGTTGTGGTAGTATTCCACCCTGCCCCCCTGCTTGGCAAAGCAGACCGCAGCGGTGATCTTGACCTTGTAGTCCTCCATATCGGCCCGGTCGCGGCCCACCCGCTCCGCCTCCCAATACTGGGGCATGGTGATGGGCTCGCGCTTCTCGGATTCGGTGATCTCCCCCAGATAGTCCACGATGCCGTTCTCGTAGCGAAATTCTTCTGTTTCGAAGTCCTTGCCCACCTGGTTGCGGAAGCGGAAGGTGACCCCGGCGTTCACCACGGCCTGCCGCTTGAGCATATCCCGGTAGTATTCCACGGGGACGTTGATGTCGGTGAAGACCTCCAGATCCGGCTTCCAGCGGAAGAGGGAGCCAGTCTTTTTGCGGGTGGTGGGCTCCTTCTGCATCTTGCCGACGATGCGGCCCTTCTGGAAGTGGAGGGTGTATTTGAAGCCGTCCCGGTGGATGACGGCGTCGAAGTATTCGGAGGCGTACTGGGTGGCGCAGGTGCCCAGGCCGTTGAGACCCAGGCTGTATTCGTAGTTGCCGGCGTCGTTGTTCTTGTACTTGCCGCCGGCGTACATCTCGCAGAAGACCAGCTCCCAGTTGTAGCGGCCCACCTTTTCGTTCCAGTCCACCGGGCAGCCCCGGCCGAAATCCTCCACCTCCACCGACTGATCGGCGTAGCGGGTGACGATGATGAGGTCGCCGTGCTTCTCCCGGGCCTCGTCGATGGCGTTGGAAACGATCTCAAAGATGGCGTGCTCGCAGCCGTCCAGCCCGTCGGAGCCGAAGATGACCGCCGGGCGTTTGCGGACCCGGTCCTCGCCCTCCAGGATCTCGATGCTGGTATTGCCGTATTCGGGTTTATTCTTGCTCATAGATTCCTCACAACATTTCGTGATTAAGCTGGGCACATTGACCCACTATATTGTGGTTATTATAGCGAAAAAATCAGAGCTTGTCAAGGATTTGCGGCAGCTCTGTAATCCGGTGAATGATGAAATCCGCCTCCGACACAGTGCCGTAGCCATAAGCTGCGTGAATGAAGGGGACCCCGGCCCGCCGGGCGGCCTGCCGGTCGCCCTCGGTGTCCCCCACGTAGACCGCCCGCTCGATCCCGTTCCGCTCCATGACCAGGCGGATATTCTCCCCCTTGGACAGGCCGGTGCGGGCGGCGTTCTCGTAGTCGTCGAAGAAACGCCCGGTGCGGTTACCGGAAAAGAACGCCTCGATATAGCCCAGGCCGCAGTTGCTCACCACCGCCAGGAAGTAGTCCCGGCGCAGCTCCTCCAACACCGCCTCCAGGCCGGGGTAGAGCCGCCCGCCCTCCCGGGCCAGGGGGACGCACTCCGCGTCGCAGCAGCCCTCGATCACAGCCTCCCGCCAGGCGGGCTCTGCCGCCGGGAAGAGCATGGCGGCGATCTCGGGCAGAGTCTTGCCGCAGCAGGCGCGGCAGTCGTCGGGGCGCATACGCAGAGCGATCCCCCTGCCCTCCAAATAGGCGTTCCAGGCCGGGGCGATGGTCTCCGCCGCGTCCCAGAGCGTCCCGTCCAGGTCGAAGATCACGGCTTTCTTTTTCATATTATCGCTTTTCTCCATTGAAATTCCTCATTTTTTGTAGTACAATAGAATTTGATGAGATTCAGAAGGGAGCGTCTTGCTTTGAAAAACATCCTCGTCATCGGTACCGGCGGCACCATCGCCTCCGAGATGGCCTCCGACGGCCTGACCCCGGAGCTGTCCGCCAATCAGCTTTTGCAGTACGTACCCCAGGTGCAGGACTTCTGCCGCCCGGTGTGCAAGCAGATCTTCAGCATCGACAGCACGAATATGTCCCCCTCCCGCTGGCTGCAGATCGCCGCCTGCATCCGCCAGCATTACGACGATTTCGACGGCTTCGTTATCACCCACGGCACCGACACCATGGCCTACACGGCGGCGGCGCTCTCTTACTTGATCCAGCGCAGCCCCAAGCCCATCATCCTCACCGGCGCCCAGAAGCCCATCGGCTCGGACAACACGGACTCCAAGATCAACCTGGAGGACGCCTTCCGCTGCGCCTGCTCTCCCCTGCGGGGCGTGATGGTGGTGTTCAACGGAAAGGTCATTCTCGGCACCCGGGCCAGAAAGACCCACTCCAAGAGCTTCCGGGCCTTCTCCTCCATCAACTATCCGGAGCTGGCCTACATCCAGGACGGTCACGTGCTGACCTTCATCCAGCCGGAATGCCAGGATCGGCCCGTGTTCTACGACAAGCTGGGCGAGCAGGTCGCCCTGCTGAAAATGATCCCCGGCACAGACAGCGCCCTGCTGAAATGGCTGCTGGATCGCAACGACGCGCTGATCATCGAGAGCTTCGGCGTGGGCGGGATGCCCTCCTACAAGGGCTCGGAGTTCTACGACCTTATGGCGGAGGCCATCAACCGGGGCAAGACCATCGTGATGACCACCCAGGTGGAAAACGAGGGCAGCAACCTCTCCATCTACAGCGTGGGCAACCGGCTGAAAACCGAGCTGGGGGTGCTGGAGGCCTACGACATGACCACGGAGGCCGTGGTGGCCAAGCTGATGTGGATCCTGGGCAGGACCAAGGATCCCAAGCAGATCCGCTGCCTGTTCTACTCCCCCGTGGCGGACGATCTGCTCTATCCGGTGTCGGATTACTAAGCGAAGCACAACTGCAGCTGCAAAACAGGGCCGGTGAAAACCGGCCCGTTTCTTATTCGTTCTCTTTTCTCGGCCGGAAGACGAAATACCGCTGGCCGATGTAGTTGATGACGCAGTAGACGAAGGTGCAGGCCAGCATCACCAGATCATGCCGGAAGACCAGAGGATCCTTCCCCGAGGCCACAAAGCCCTGGAGCCAATCCGCGATCCCGTAGAAGAAGGGCAGGGTGATCAGATACTCAAACACCTTGAACAGCAGCACCTTTGCCAGCAGATAGCTCACCCCCACGGAGACGAAGAACAGCACCGGCCACCACTTGGAGATCTTAAGCCCCCGGAAGGTGACGTAGCGGTTGAGCAGGAAGGACACCATGGTCTGCATGGCGAACTCGATATAGAGGCTGGGATCGGTGGGCACGTTCAGATTGTGGTGGATCCACAGCATAATGGCGTTGCAGATCCCGTAGTTCAGAAATCCCAGGGCCACATAGATCCAGAAGGTTTTATCCAAAAGCTTACGAATCTTTTTCACGTTCTACCTCCGGTGCATACATCAGATTCATATCCACGATCACGTCGATCCCATCCACGTCCCCCTGGCCGGTAAACTGCCAGAAATCTGCCTGATAGCCGAAGCTCTGGCTGTCCCTGTATTCCGCGATCCAGAAGGCGTAGTCTGTCAGATTTTCCAGGTGCATGATGGAATAGCCGTACTGCTGGTTGAAATAGACGCCGGCCTTGTAGCCCCCCGCCTCGATCGCCTGGCAGAAGGCAAGGGACCATTCGCCCACCTGGGCGGTGGCCTTCCCGCCGGTGCGGCCGTCGAAGACCTCCTCCCAGTCGAAGAAAACCGGCAGCTCCAGGGGGACCCCGTCCAGCTGCTTGAGCACGTAGGCGGCCTCCTCCTTCGCCTCCTCCTCAGAGGTGGCCTGGGAGTAGAAATAGGCCCCCACGGAGAGGCCCGCGTTCCGGGCGTCCACATAGTTCCGGGCAAAGCTCCCGTCCACGTTCAGGCCGCCCACGGTGTTGCCCCGGAAGCCGATCCGCAAAATGGCGAAGGAAACGCCGTCGGCCCGGGCCTTCTCCCAGTCGATCTCCCCCTGGTGAGAGGAGACGTCCACCCCCAGCACCGCGCCCGGGTAGGTCGGGCGGCCCTTGGCGTCCAGGGTGAAGCTCTCCTCCGGGCGGGTGTTGCGGGGAGCGGTGGGCCGTGTCTCCTCCTCCGGCACGGAGCAGGCGGACAGGCAGAGCGCCAGCAGCAGCACAGCGGCCAGGACACGTAGCTTATCTCTCATAAAAAACTCCTTTTCTTCGGGCAATTCCTGTGTATTATACCATACATCCCGGAAAAAACCAAACAAAAATTTAAAATAATCATTGTCTTTTTGGTGCGCGTGTTGTAAAATGTTCCTGTTTTGAGTCGATTCTTTGACCCGGAGGCAGTTCTATGCCCTATTCACACTTCAATCTGGAGGAGCAGCTGCGGATGGATCGGCGTGTGGAAAACGCCCGGAAGCGAAAGCGCAAGCTCCGCCGGCTCTTTCCCCTGCTGCTGATCCTCCTTTTGGCACTGTCCGTCCTGTTTTATTATTTTTCCAAAAAGGAAAGCAGCGAGCCGGAGGCCACCACTGCGGCCCCCGCGCCCGGAAGCACCACCGCCACCCTGAGCTTCGTGGGAGACATCTGCCTGGATGAAGCCATGATGGAGTCCTTCCGGACGCAGAACGGCTACGATTTCACCGATCTGTTCCAGCGGATCCTGCCCCGGCTGGCCCCGGCGGATCTGACCGTGGGCAATCTGGAGGGAAACATCAGCAGCGGCGAGAGCTCCGATCACTGCTATCCCCCCGCTCTGCTCCAGGCCCTCTACGCCGTGGGCTTCGACGTGCTGCAGACCGCCAACTCCTACACCATCCAGAACGGGATCACAGGGCTGGCGGCCACGAAGCAGGCCATCCAGTCCGCCGGGATGGACGCGCTGGGAACTTGGGTTTCCGAGGAGGATCGAAGCAAGAACGGCGTTCTCATCCGGGACGTGAACGGGATCCGGATCGCCTTCCTGGCCTTTACCAAGGGAATGAACAATCTGCGGCTTCCCGTGGGCGCGGAATACAGCGTCAACCTGCTCTATTCGGACTACGACACGAATTACTCCAAGATCGCCCGCAGCGCCATTGAGCAGGCGGTGACGGAGGCGCGGCTGCAGAACCCCGATCTGATCATAGCCATGGTGCATTGGGGCAGCGAGTTCGACCGGCAGGTCACGGATTCCCAGGAGGAGATCGCAGAGCTGCTCTTCCAGAACGGGGTCAATCTGATCATCGGCGCCCATTCCCACTACGTGGGCCCCATTGATCTGAAAAACAAGCGCATCACCCCCGAGGGCGGGAACCTGGTGGCCTACAGCCTGGGGGATTTCGTCTCCGTGGCGGACAGCTTCTCCGCCCGAAACGGCTGCATCCTCACAGTACAGCTGCGAAAGGACGGGGACGGCATCCGGATCACGGATCTGCGCTACACCCCCACCTTCTCCGCGGCCCCCTCGGAGGATCTGAAGATCGAGGACTACGCGGTGCTGGACACCCTGGGCGCCATCAGCTTCTACAAGGAAGGCTACTATGACCGGGTCTCCGACGAGCTCTACGAGGAGCTGGTGTCGGCGCTGGCGGACATGAAGGAACAGACCGGATTGCCGGACAACATGGCGGAATAAACGATCCAGACTGTCAAAGAACTACCTGCATTCTTTTTTCCCGGATGCAGGCAGAATTGAAAGTTGAAAGTTGAAAATGAAGGAGTTTTTTAAATTGCCATTTAAAAAAGGAAATCCAAGCTGCGAAAATAGGCTTTTTCCGCTTTTTTGAACCTGTAATTGCACAACAAAAAGATAAACGGGCCGGAAATCTCCGCTTTTCTTCTCATCGGTCAAATGGCAATTTGACCGATACCACAACTTTCAATTCTCAATTTTCAACTTTCAACTTTTTTGACACGTTGGATCCCCCGTTGGTTTTCAAAAGCATATCAAAAAGCGGCTCCCGGGGGAGGCACTTCGTAAAGAAGCTTCGAGCCGATAGAAGAGCAAAAAGTTGGGAGGATAGAACGATGCTTTTCAGGACAATGCTTTTCAGGCAGATTAAGAAGCAAAAGAGCATAAACACGACTGAAATTGTTGATGAGATTGAAAACAGCGTTTACTCCCATTTGAAACCGTATGGCTTTCGAAAATTCGGACGAACACTCCATCGGTTCGTATCCGAAGATATCTCACAGGTAATCAACTTTCAAAGTGGTCTTCCAACAAAAGGAATGAGCGGTTTACTGTGTGTCAATCTGGGCATCCGTGTGCCGGAATGCGCGGAAAAATCTTTTCATATAAGCAGTGAAAAGAAGAAATACTACCATGAATACGACTGCAATATTCGCTCAAGACTGGGAACGGTGTCTGGAAAAAAAGAGACATGGTATGATCTGCGCAATAGTACGAAAAAAATAATAGAAAGTATCCAAAAGGAAATAGACGAAACCGTTCTTCCGGTGTTTGGAGTGCTGAACAGCAGAGATGCTATCTTATCTCACCGCAGAGAACACCCACTGTTTGATACGCTGAACTCTCATTTGATCTTATTGGAAGAGAGCATGATCTACGGGCATCTCGGCGATACGGAAAAGGCGAAAGAACTGTTTGAAGCCTATTATCAATCCGCTGTAAGCGAATACGAAGACCAAATGAAAAACGGTAGACAGCAATATCTGAAAAAGGGAGAACGAGTCATTTTCATGGGACAGGATATCACCGCGGAAAAGGACGGCTGGGTCACACTTTACGGGGCAAGTCATAAGCACATCGAATACCTTGACCAATTAGCAAAGGATCTTAACCTGAGGTAAGTACAGCGACGATTGGATTAGCTGTCCACACTAATAGCGAGCATCGGATTTTGATCCCTAAAATCCGGAACAGGGCGACAAAACAGGCGTGACCGCAACGGTCACGCCTGTTTCATATCCTTTTTAGCTAGTAATGGCCATCTCAAAATAACTTCCTTGCGGAGGATGTGCCGGGAGCCGCTTTTTGATATGCATCCGTTATTCTGCAGAAATCAGGTAGTAGTAGACGGGCTGGCCGCCGTTGATCAGGCTGATCTCGGCGTCGGGACAGGCCTTCTCGAAGATCTTCAGCGTCTTTTCCGCCGTCTTCTCGTCGATGTCCGCGCCGTAGAAGATGGTGATGATCTCCTTGCCTTCGCTGGCGACCTTCTCCGCCAGCTCCTTGAGCAGGCTGTTGACGTCCCGGCTGGTGCCGAACAGGGCGGAGCCGTAGAGGGCCAGATAGTCGCCCTCGTGGATGGCGTAGCCGTCAAAGTCGGAGTTCCGGGCGGCGTAGGTGACCTGCATGGTGGACACGTTGTGCCGGGCCTCCCGCATGGTCATAAGGTTTTCCTCCACGGAGGCGTCCGGGTCAAAGGCCAGCATGGCGCTGATGCCCTGGGGGATGGTGCGGGAGCGGACCACCACGACTTCCTTTTCCGTCAGAGGCTGGGCCTGCTCTGCCGCCAGGATGATGTTCTTGTTGTTGGGGAACACGAAGACCGTCTCAGCAGGGGTGCGGTTGATGGCCTGGGCGATGTCCTGGGTGGAGGGGTTCATGGTCTGGCCGCCCTTGATCACCTGGTCGGCGCCCAGATCCTTGAACACGGAGCTCAGACCCTCGCCGGCGCAGACGGCCACCATGCCGTACTTCTTCTCCGGCTTGGCCGCCTGGTTGTTCTTCTCCGCCTCGGAGAGCACCTTCTCGGTGTGCTGCAGGCGCATATTCTCGATCTTCACCGTGATGAGGCCGCCGTAGGTCAGAGCCTTTTCGATGACCTCGCCGGGATGGTTGGTATGTACGTGGACCTTGATGATCTCGTCGTCATCCACCAGCACCAGGGAGTCGCCCATGGTGTCCAGCCAGGCCCGCAGCTCCTCCGGATCGCCGTCGCTGTCCCGGGAGACGATGAACTCGGTGCAGTAGCCGAAGGTGATGTCCTCGGTGTCGAAATCGGAGAAGCTGGCCTCCTCCTTGGTGGCGGTCTGCTGGCCGTTCTCGGGAGCTACCACGTCCTCGCCCCGCAGGGAGGAGAGCATGGCGTTGAGAATGGTGATCCAGCCCACGCCGCCGGCGTCCACCACCCCTGCCTTTTTCAGCACGGGGTTCTGGTTGACGGTGTTTTCCAGGGCGATCTTGCCCTCGTCGATGGCGGCCTCGATGGCGAACTCCACGTAGTCGTTCTCCCGCACCGCTTCCCGGGCGCCTGCAGCGGCCAGACGGGCCACCGTGAGGATGGTGCCCTCGGCGGGCTTCATAACGGCCTTATAGGCGCTGTCCACGCCGGTCTGCATGGCATCGGCGAAGCGCTCGCCGGTGGCCTCCTCCAGGCCCTTGAGCTCCTTGGCAATGCCCCGGAAGAGCAGGGAGAGGATGACGCCGGAATTGCCCCGGGCCCCCCGCAGCAGAGCGGAGGCGGTGATATCGGCAGCCTGGGTCAGGCTGGGATCCTCGGCGCGCTTCAGATCTGCCACGGCGTTATTGAGGGTCATGCTCATATTGGTGCCGGTGTCGCCGTCGGGAACGGGGAAGACGTTCAGCTCATTGATGTGCTGCTTGTTGATCTCGATGGCCGCGGCTGCGCTGATGATCATGCGCCGGAATGCGGCCCCGTCTATTGTCTGTCTCAACTGTGTTCCCCTCCGTTATGCGCCGATGACCATGGAATCAATATAGACATTGACTGTCCGGACCTTGGTCTCCGTGGTCTTTTCCACCACGTAGCTGACCTCAGAGATGATGGACTTCGCCACAGCGGGGAGATTGACCCCGTGATCCACGATGATGTGCAGGTCGATGGAAATGGAATTGTCGGCATGAAAGCTGACCAGGACGCCCTTGCCCATGGCTTCCTTGCGGAGCAGGTGAACCAGCCCATCGGTCATGGAGCGGACGGCCATACCCTTCACGCCAAAGCAGTTGGAGGCGGCAATGCCGGCAATGTTGGTGAACACCGCGCTGCTGACGTTGATGCCTCCCTTTTCGGTTTGCAGTTCGATCATAGGAAAACCTCCTGTCGGTGGTTAGTTTTAGTATATTCGCACTCGGTCAGCCTATTGTACTCCATTTTTGTCCAATATACAAGCATTATTTTTTCAGCTTTTGCAGGCGGGCTTCGCTTTCCTCCTGCCAGCCATGGGATCGTAGGGGCGGATGCCCACATCCGCCCTTGCCTCCGGGCTGAAAGCGGGGAATAGGGCCGATGTAGGCATCGGCCCCTACAGAGCTGAAAACAAGTATTATTTTTTCAGCTTTTGCAGACGAGCTTCGCTTTCCGCTAACTGCGTCAAAAGTCTGCGGCTCTGCTCCAGCTTTTCCCGCTGGGCCTGGATGACGTTGGCCGGGGCGCGGGAGACGAATTTTTCGTTGGAGAGCTGGGCCTCGGCCCGGGCGATCTCCTTCTCGGCGTTCTCCCGCTCCTTGGCGATGCGGGCCAGCTCCTTCTCGATGTCCACCAGCTGGGCCAGGGGCAGGTAGAGCTTGGCGTCCGGGGTCACGGCCTGGGCCATGGATTCATGGTCGGCGGGCTCCTCCGCGGAGACAAAGACCCGATCCGCGTAGGCCAGACGGGTGATGAAGGGCACGCCCTCGGCAAAGACCTCCTGCTTGTCCGTCACCACGTAGAGATCCGCCTTCTTGGAGGGCGGCACGTTCATCTCGGCCCGACGGTTGCGGACGGTGCGGATGGCCGTCATGACGGACTCCATGTGCTGCTCCTCGGTGGGGTAGTCCAGGGTCTCGTCCCAGCGGGGCCACTCGGCCACGATCAGAGCCTCGCCCTCGTGGGGGATGGCCTGCCAGATCTCCTCCGTCACGAAGGGCATGAAGGGATGCACCAGGCGCAGGATCTGATCCAGCACGTAGAGCAGCACCTGCTGGGCCGTCTGCTTGGAGGTGGCGTCCTCGCCGTAGAGGCGGGCTTTGGTGAGCTCGATATACCAGTCGCAGTAGTCGTCCCAGATAAAGTCGTAGATCTTCTGGATGGCCACGCCCAGCTCGAACTTCTCCATGTTCTCCGTGCTCTCCCGGACGGTCCGGTTCAGCTTGGAGAGGATCCAGCGGTCGGCGATCTCCAGCTTCTCCCGGGCGGGGAGCCGGTTCTGCTCGAGCTCCAGATTCATCATCACGTAGCGGCTGGCGTTCCAGAGCTTGTTGGCAAAGTTCCGCATGGCCTCGCAGTGCTCCACGTAGAAGCGGGTGTCGTTGCCGGGGCTGTTGCCGGTGATCATGTTCATACGCAGGGCGTCGGAGCCGTAGCGGTCGATCATTTCCAGGGGGTCGATGCCGTTGCCCAGGGACTTGGACATCTTGCGGCCCTTGTCGTCCCGCACCAGGCCGTGGATCAGCACGGTGTGGAAGGGGGGCTTTCCGGTGTGCTCGCAGGCGGAGAAAATCATGCGGGCCACCCAGAAGAAGATGATGTCGTAGCCGGTGACCAGCACGTCGGTGGGATAGAAGTATTCCAGGTCGGGGGTCTTCTCCGGCCAGCCCAGGATCTCAAAGGGCCAGAGAGCGGAGGAGAACCAGGTGTCCAGCACGTCGGGGTCCCGCTCGATGTGCTTGCTGCCGCACTTCTCGCAGCAGGCAGCGTCCTCCCGGGAGCAGGTCATGTGGCCGCAGTCGGCGCAGTACCAGACGGGGATCTGGTGGCCCCACCAGAGCTGCCGGGAGATGCACCAATCCCGGACGTTCTCCATCCAGTTGGTGTAGGTCTTGGTGAAGCGGTCGGGGACGAACTTGGTCTGCCCCTCCTGCACCACCCGCAGGGCATCCTTGGCCAGGGGCTGCATCTTCACGAACCACTGGGCGGAGATGATGGGCTCCACGTCGTTGTGGCAGCGGTAGCAGGTGCCCACGTTGTGGGAATAGGGCTCGGTCTTTTCCAGCAGGCCCAGGGCGTCCAGATCGGCGATGACGGCCTTCCGGGCCTCGTAGCGATCCATGCCGCAGTACTTGCCGCCGTTTTCGTTGATCTTGCCGTCGTCGGCAATGACCTTGATGGATTCCAGGTTGTGCCGCAGGCCCACCTCAAAGTCGTTGGGGTCGTGGGCGGGGGTCATCTTCACGCAGCCGGTGCCGAAGTCCATCTCCACGTAGTCGTCCGCCACAATGGGGATCTCCCGGTTCATCAGCGGCAGGATGCAGGTCTTGCCCACCAGATGGGTATAGCGTTCGTCGTTGGGGTTCACAGCCACGCCGCTGTCGCCCATCATGGTCTCGGGACGGGTGGTAGCCACCACCAGATAGCCGCTGCCGTCGGTGAGGGGGTAGCGCATATGCCACAGGTTGCCGGGCTTATCCACGTATTCCACCTCGGCGTCGGAAAGCGCCGTGCGGCAGTGGGGGCACCAGTTGATGATGCGGCTGCCCTTGTAGATCAGGCCCTTTTCGTAGAGGCTGACGAAGACCTCCCGCACGGCCTTGGAGCAGCCCTCGTCCATGGTGAAGCGGGCGCGATCCCAGTCGCAGGAGGCGCCCAGGCGCTTCTGCTGCTCCACGATGCGGTTGCCGTATTTGTGCTTCCAGTCCCAGACCTTTTCCAGGAACTTTTCCCGGCCCAGGTCGTAGCGGCTCAGACCCTCCTTGCGGAGCTCCTCCTCCACCCGGATCTGGGTGGCGATGCCCGCGTGATCCACGCCGGGGACCCAGAGGGCGGCGTAGCCCTGCATCCGCTTGAAGCGGATCAGAATATCCTGCAGGGCCGCATCCATGGCGTGGCCCATGTGAAGCTGACCGGTGACGTTGGGGGGCGGCATGACGATGGTGAAGGGCTTCTTGTCCGGGTCGCGCTTGGTCTTGAAGAAGCCGTTGTCCTGCCAGAATTGATAGATTCTGTCCTCGACCTGTTTGGGGTCGTAGGTCTTGGGGAGTTCTCTTGCCATATTCATTCTCCTTCCTGATTGCCTGTTGCCTCGGGCTGGCGGCCAATGGCCGCCCCTACAAGCGAACAAAAGCCGCCCTGAACGATCGTTCAGGGCGGCATAGTTTACCGCGGTACCACCTGAATTCCCGGCATGACCGGGCACTCTTGCCTCTGTAACGGGAGGGCCCGTCCCGGCTTGATGCTTTCAGCCGGGCCGCTCCGGAGCGACCTTCCGTTCCCGCCGTCAGGGCTCGCACCAACCGCCCTGTCTCTGCAATCGGTTAGGGGACGTACTCCTCTCCATCGCTGCGTGTTATACCGCATTTTAGCGGAAAAGGCGGCGTTTGTCAAGAGGGCGGCGCACTTTTTTCTTGATTTGTCTTTACTACGGCGGCTATGACGATACCCCCAGCCGGAATACGGGAAAGTATAAACTCATTTTTTATGCGCTGCTGGCAATGACGGAATAAAAAACAAGCTGAGCGGAAAGGACGGTTTCGTCCCTTCTTCTCAGCTTGTTTTTTTGCTCCGCGCTATATCTTATTCACGTAAAAGATCACGGCAAGCACGATCAGCGCCAGACCGATGAGCTTGAGGATCAGCTTGCCCACCTTGAGGCCGACAATGATCATGATCACGGCCACCACGGAGGTGGGCAGCGCGGCGGTGTAGGTCTTGACAAGATCTGCGATCGATTCAAAAAAAGCTTTCATTGCAGTTTCCTTTACAAATTCAGATTATCAGATGCCCAGGAAGAAGGTCACGGTCGCGGCCACCGAGAATCCGATGCCGATGTAGATCAGCTTTTTATTCCGGTTCCGGTTGCCGCTGGTCCAGATCATCATGGAGACCAGCGCCAGGGCAATGGTCACCGGGTGGTCAGAAAGAACGCCCATTTGATTCCCTCCTTACAGTGTTGTGTCCGTCCGGAGCCAGGGGTAGCGGTCGCGGACAGTTTCGATCATCTCCCCCAGCATCTCGGGCAGGGATGCCAGGCCCGAGGCGTCCAGATCCCGGACGCCGTCCTGCAGCCGGACCCGGACCCGGCCCTCCGGCAGGAAGCAGAAGCCGCAGTTGGCGGAATCCGCGAAGGCCTCCGCCGTATGGAACAGGGTCAGCTTGTCCCTGCAGGGCTGAGAGGCATAGGGGCAGAAGGCGGTGCAGTTGCCGCACTCGTTGCACAGGGCGTCCAGGTGCAGGATCTGGACGGAGCCGTCGGGCAGGGTGACGGGTACGTTGGCCCGGTTGGGGCAGACGTCCACGCAGTTTTCGCAGAGGGTATTGCAGTGCAGGCAGCGCCTGCCCTCCCGCTCAGCCCCTCCGGCCGGGGCCAGCACGCCCTTCCGGGCTGCGGCCTCTCCCAAGGTGATCCGGGCGGCTTCCGGCAGCCGGAAGCTGTGGGACTCCCCGATCACAGCCTCGGCAAAGCGGGCCGCATCGGCAATGCCCTCCACCACGGTGGCAGGGCCCCGCAGGGCGTCGCCGCCGGCGTAGACGTTCTCCAGATTGGTGCGGAAGGCGGGGCGGCCCTTGGCGTCCAGCGCAATGCCGGAGGCGGTAAAGGGGGCGGGATCCACCTGCTCGCCCACGGCGGAGATCACCAGGTCGCAGGGGATCTCCAGCAGTTCTCCGGTGGGAACGGGGCTGCGGCGGCCGGAGGCGTCCGGCCTGCCCAGCTGCATCCTCTCACAGATCAGCGTTCCGCCCTCTTGCTTCACCGGGGCGGCCAGCTCCAGGAAGCAGACGCCGTCCGCCATGGCCAGCTCCAGCTCCCGGGCGTCGGCAGGCATATAGCGCTTGGTGCGGCGGTAGACCAGGGTGACGGAGCTTGCGCCCTCCCGGACGGCAAGCCGCGCCGCGTCCATGGCGGTGTTGCCGCCGCCGATCACGGCCACGTTCCCCAGGACTGTCTGATCCGCGCCGGATTTCCGGGCCTTCATCCAGGGGATGACCGGCTTGACGGCTCCGGGCAGCTCCAGGCGGCCGGGCTTCCAGGCGCCCACGGCGTAGAAGACGTGGGTGTAGCCCTGCGCCTTCAACGCCTCGACGGTGGGGGCCTCGGTGTTGGTGCGGATCTCCGCGCCGTAGGCGGCGATCAGGATCGCGTCGTTGTCGATGGTCTCCTCCGGGATGCGGAAGCCGGGTATGACCTGGCGGACGATGCCGCCCAGCTTGGCCTCCCGCTCAAAGACGGTGCAGGCGATCCCGGCCCGGCTCAGGAAGAAGGCCGCGGCCATGCCCGTGGGGCCGCCACCCACGATGGCGACCCGCTTCCCGGGGACGGGGGCAGGGCGCCGAATGGAGCGCAGCAGGGCGTCGCAGCCCCGCTCCGCGGCCAGCAGCTTCACGGCCCGGATATGCACCGGATCCTCGTAGAAGCCGCGGGAGCACTTGGTCATGCAGCGGTGGGCGCAGATCGTGCCCGTGATGAAGGGCAGGGGGTTCTTCTCCACGATCAGCCGCAGGGCCTCCTCATAGCGCCCCTGCTCACACAGGACCAGGTATTCGGGGATATCCTGGCGGATGGGGCAGCCGCCCTCGCAGGGGGCGGAGAAGCAGTTGAACCAGGGCACCGGCTCCTCGGACTTCCGGCTGGGCAGAGGCTTGACGGGCTTGACGTGGCGCGGATCGAAGCGGCAGGCCCCACTGAGGGCCGCAATGGCCGCCGTATCCGTGCCGGTGAAGGGGGCGAAGGGCAGGGCCTCCGTCTTCTCGCAGAGCTGGGCCAGCCGGTTGTAGCCGCCGGGCTTGAGGATCGTGGTGGCCACGGTGATGGGCCAGATCCCGGCGGAGAAGAGCTTGTCGCAGTTGAACCAGTCCGCGCCCCCGGCGTAGGAGAGCCGCAGGCTGCCGCCGAACTGCCGGGAAAAGCGGCTGCACATCTCGATGGTCAGCGGGAAGAGGGCCCGGCCGGACATATACATCTCGTCGTTGGGCAGCTCCCCCCGGGTGGTGTCCACGGGGAAGGTGTTGGAGAGCTTGAGGCCGAATTCCAGGCCCTTCTCCCCTGCCAGCTTTCGCAGGCGCTCGAACATGGGCACTGCGTCGGCCCATTGGAGGTCCTCGTTGAAGTGGTGCTCGTCGAAGACCACGTAGTCGTAGCCCATTTGATCCAGGGTATCCCGGGCGGTGCGGTAGCCTAAGATGGTGGGGTTGCACTTGACAAAGGTGTGCAGGCCCTTTTCGTTGATCAGATAGCTTGCGATCCGCTCGATCTCCTCCGGCGGGCAGCCGTGGAGGGTGGAGAGGGTGACGGAGCGGGAAACGCGGGGCGAAATGCCGTCGATCCAGCTCTCATGCCCCGGAAGCAGGGCCTTCAGCACCCGCCTGCACTCCGCAAACTGGGCCGTATGAGAGGCATCCTTCATGGCCTCGATGAAGCCGTCCACCTTGGGTCCCCGGATCCCCTCCAGGTCGTAGCCCACGGACATATTGAAAACGAAGCCGTTGGGATCCCCCAGGCCCCAGAGGCCCGAGAGGACCTTGAGGGCGCACCAGGCCTTGATATACTCGTCCCGGGCCTGCTCCACGGTGAGCTCCGTGGACCATTCCTGATTGTAGCCCTCGTCCTCGGCCAGGATACAGGGCCGGGGCACGCAGCGGGCCAGCTCCTCGCCGTCCATTTTCTGGACAGTCTTCAGCTCAAAGAACCTCGCCCCGGCAACGTAGGCCGCGATGAGGTTCTGGGCAAGCTGGCTGTTCGGCCCGGCAGCGGGGCCGAAGGGGGTCTCGATGCGTTCGCCGAAGATGGGAAGCGTCTTGTCCGGGTCGGCCCTGTAATGGCGACGGACGCCGAAAACAGTTCCCTCCCGTTTATATTCCTCCAGGGCCCAGTTCATGAGCCGGTCAAAGGGAATGGGGTACATTTTTTCTGACATAGGGATTCCTCCTGTCCATGTGATTGGGGGAGTAAGGGTGCGGCAAAGTCGCATCGCTGACTGCGGAATCAATCGAATTGATAATTGAAAGTTGAAAGTTGAAAATGGTGGAGTTTTTCAAATTGCCATTTGAAAAACAGAAATGAAACGACGGATATAGGAGAAGCTCACGCGAATGGGCAAGCTATTTTCAAATCAACGAAAAAGTATTCTGAAATCATCCGTTTATCCATTCATCGTTCAAATCGCAATTTGAACGATACCTCCACTTTCAACTTTCCAGTTTCAACTTTCAACTTTTTGACAGACGGGGCGTCGGGGACGCCGCCCCCTACCGTTCGCCCTCCGCGTTGTAGGCGCAGCCGTTCAGATCCCCCCAGAGCTTGCGGGACGCTTCGAGGATATGGGCGTTCTCGGCCTCCTCGTCGATCCCTACCAGCTCCCGGTCCTTCATCAGGATCCGACCTGCGGCAATGGTGGTCTGGCACTGGCGGCCCGTCATGCCGAAGAGGATGTGGCCGTCGATGTTGGCGTCGGAGAAGGGGGTGAAGGGCTTGTAGTCCATGACGATCACGTCGGCGGCAGCCCCCGGCTTCAGCACGCCCAGCTCGTCCGGGAAATACCTGGCCCCGATTTTGGCGTTGTTGCGGAAGAGCATATCCGTGACCTCGCACCAGCCCACGTTGGGCAGGCAGGCGTTCTGCCGCTGGGCGCAGAGGGCAGCCTTGACGGACTCCAGCATATCGTTGGTATAGGCGTCGGTGCCCAGGCCCAGAAGCACGCCGTTTTTGTAGAGCTGGAGCACCGGGCAGGTGCCCACGGCGTTGCCCATGTTGGACTCGGGGTTGTTGACCACCATGGTATCGGTGTTTTGGATCAGCTCGATCTCGGCGGAATTGACGTGGATGCAGTGGCCCAGAATGGTCTTGGGGCCCAGGATGCCGTGGTCGTGGAGGCGCTGCACCGGACGGCGGCCATAGCTTTGCAGGCTGTCGTACACGTCGTTCATCCCCTCGGAGACGTGGATATGGTAGCCGGTCCTGCCGTTGTTGGCGGCCACCATCCGGTCGAAGGTCTTATCGGAGATGGTGAACAGGGCGTGGCCGCCGAACATGGCAGCCAGCATGGGATCCTTCTCCCGCTCACATTCGCTGATAAAGTCGGCGTTCTCCTGCACCGCCTGGAGGGCTTTCTCCTCCCCGTCCCGGTCGGAGACCTCATAGCAGAGGCAGGCCCGGAGGCCGAAGCGCCTGGCGGACGCCGCGATGGTATGCAGACTGCCGGGGATCTCCCCGTAGGAGGCGTGGTGATCAAAGATCGTGGTGACGCCCTGCTTGATGCAGTCGATCATCAGCGCGTCGGCGGAGGCCTTCGTGCCCTCCAGCGTCAGCTTCCGGTCGATGGCCCACCACAGGCCGTCCAGCACCTCATAGAAATTCGAAGCGTTGCAGCCCTTGATGGAAAGGCCCCGGGCCAGGGCGGAATAGATATGGGTGTGAGCGTTGATAAAGGCGGGCATGATGACGCCGCCCCGGGCGTCCAGGAACTCCGCCTCGGGATATTTGGCTCGCAGCGCGGTAGTGGTGCCCCGATCCAGAATGCTCCGGCCCCGGATGACGACGCCGCCGTCCTTGAGATAGCCCAGCGCAGGATCCCGGGTGATCAGTCTGCCATTGGCAAGGATATACATGGCGCACTCCCCTTTCGTTCCGTATTCCAAGGATAATAGTAAGATTATACAAAATTTTTTATTGCTTTTCCATGTTCAAAACCCCCAAAAATCAAAGCTGATTTTTGGGGGTTTTGTTAGGTTTCAAGTTACTGCCGTTTCAGCGCGGCGTTTATTCGCCGTCGCGCCAGGTGTTCAGCGTCTGACGGAAGAGGAACATCACCGCCATGGCGCGGGTGCAGGAGGCGTCCGGGCTGAAGGTGTTGGCTGTGGTGCCGGCGGTGATCCCCTGCTCCACTGCCCAGCAGACTGCCTTCCTGTACCAGATGCCGTCCTTAACGTCGTCAAAGGGGCAGTCCTGGCTTTCGGGCTCCTGGGAGCCGCCGACCCGCCACAGAAGCATCATCACCTGGGCGCGGGTGCAGGGATCGTCAGAGCCGAAGGTGGTGGCCGAGGTGCCGCTGGTAATGTGGTTCTCCAGCGCCCAGAGGACAGGCCTCCGATACCAGGCGTTGTCCGCTACGTCCTCGAAGGGACATTCGGTAATGGTCGGCTCCGGACGGCCCGCGGCGGCCCAGAGGAAGGTGATAAACTCGCAGCGCTTCAGGGTATTATCCGGCGAGAAGGTCGTGGGAGAGGTGCCGGAGGTGATGCCCATGCTCACCGCGAAGCAGACTGCCTCGTGATACCACGCGTTATCCGCTACGTCCTCGAAGGGATTCTCCTGCCAGCCATAGCCCCAGAACACGGCGGAGTAGAACTCCCGGGGGCTGCCGTCCCAATTCTGCTGATTCAAGCGGATCTCATAGGCGCGCTCCGTGGGGAAGTTGACACGCAGGGGCTCGCCGTTCTCTCCGGCGCCGTCCTCCTCGATCAGGGCCACGATGCCGACTCTCGGCCAGGTGATCTTCACGCTCTCCCGGTCGGCGGGGACGCGGATCCGGACGTAGTCGTGCTCCGCCGCGTGCCAGATATGGACGTCCTCGGCGGGAAGATCCGCGGGAAGCTGCACCGGGACGCGAGCGCCCAGCATCAGCTCCACCATCACAGGCTTCTCCGGGGTGGTATCGAAGTCCCAGAAGGCCTCGTCCTCATGGCTCCAGAGGATATGGATGATGACCGGCTGCTCGTTGATGGGGGTGAAGGAAAGCACGTCGTCTTCGAAGGTGACGAAGTCGGACACGGCCCGGCCGTCCACCACCACGGGGCCCTCGAACCATTCTCCCAGCGCTCCCTCCAGGGGGTATTCCATATAGATCGTGGGGGAGTAGCCCTCCCAGGCGCCCAGATCGTACATGGTGAGCGCATCGTTGAAGTAGTTGACGCTGTGGGTGGGATCCAGCCGCAGGTAGACCTTGCCGATCTCGGGGTCGCCGTTCTCATCCAGAGTGGCAAAAATCGGGGCTTGGCCGTTGCTGTGGGCGTAGTAGCGCTCCAGATCGTAGGTGGCGCTGTCCTCCACCGGGGGAGGCGCCTCGTTCAGGCCGAAGTAGACGTTGCCCTCGGACTCCCGCCAGTTGATCCAGAGCTGGTATCTGCTGTCTTCAAAGAATTCAAACTCCACCTGGTACCAGGTGCAGGGCTCCACGTGGCCGTCGAACATCTCCGTCTGGTTCAGCTCCAGGGTGAAGCTGTGGGGCTGGGACTGATCCACTTCAAAGTCGATCCAATCCTCCCCCTCCTCGCTGCGGACGGAATAGCCGATCCGGTGGACGCCGTACTCCTCCGCCCAGGTAAAGGTGATGCTTTCCTGCTCCAGGGGCACACGGACCCGGGCCATGCCGCCGCCCGAATAGGCGGTATAATTCTCCTCAGAGACGCCCTCGGGAATGGGGATCTCCCCGTTGTTCCACCAGCGGTACTCCACGATCACCGGGCATTCCTCTGTGCCCTGGAAGCCGTCGTAGTCCGCGTCCGCCTGGGTCCAATAGACGTGGAGCATCAGGTCGCTGCTGTTTGTGGGCTGGAAGCTCAGGACGCCGTTTTCATAGCTGACTCCCTGCGCTGCGCCGTTTTCGGTGACTTCGCCGTCCCAGAACACAGGGCCCTCGCACCAGCTGCTCACCGCGTAGACGCCCACGATCCGGTCTTCCTCCGGCACGGTGGAATCCACAAAGCGAATCGCGCCGTTATGCTGATCGTAGTAGTCAAAATCCAGGCCCTTGCTGCCGTCAAAGAGCAGATGGATGGGCAGGAGCTGGCCGTCCTGCTTGAAGCAGATCGCGCCGTCAAAGCCGAAGTTCAGGTAGTGTGCGGCGTCAGCCGCGGGGGTATCGTCCCCCAGCGCCCAGAAGATGCTGCCCTTGTTCTGGTCATAGAAGGCCATGGCCATGGACTCGCCGCCGCCCTCAAACTCGAACTGGATGTTGTACCAGTCCTTCGGTTGGCCGTCGTCCCAGGTCTGGTCCAGCTGCAGGGTATAGCTGTTGCCTTCGGGGTGCATAATGCTGAGCCACTGGCCGCCCTCGCCCAGGCCGTCCACATTGATTTGCCGCAGCTCGTCGTCCTCGTTCCAGGTGAAGGTGAGGCTTTCCACGTCCTCCGCCACCCGGATCCGCATACGGCCGTCGCGGATCATCGTATCCGCCGGGTCGATGGGGTCCGTCAGATTGACGGCTCCGTCTCCCCACCAGTTCACCTCTACCATCACCGGCTTTTCCTCGGTGCCGACGAAGTGGTAGAATTCATAGTCGTCCCGCGTCCAGAAGACGGAAAATTCCACGTCGAAGCCGCTTGCGGGGGTATAGCTCAGGACATTGTCCGCAAAGCTGACCCCTGTCACCGGCACGCCATACTCCACCAGAGCTTCCTCTTTCCAGCCGTCGTCGTCGTTGTAGCGGGCGATCACGGAAATGACCCGGTCGTCGTTGTGCCAGGGCTCCACGAATTGCAGCTCCGGCTCTTCTCTGTCCCAGGCCTCCCAATCGATCGCCTTGGTTTCGTCAAAGAGCAGGCGGATGGTCTCCGCTCCGTCGGCGCCGGCAAAGCTGCGCTCAGAGGGCCAGGACTCCCGCTCGTCTCCCCGCCGGGGCAGGAAGCAGTCCGCCGTGGCAGTGGGAGTGCCGCCGCCCACGGTCTGGAACACCAGGCCGCCGTTCATGTCGTAGTCCACGGAGAAGAGATAGTTCCAGTCCTGGGCAAAGTCAAAGCCGATGTTGTAGCAGTTTCTGGGGTGCTCCCCGCCGTCGGTGCCGTCCAGGTAGAGGGTGAACTCGTTGTCGGGAAGATGGGTCAGATCGCCCCACTGATCGTCGTGGTTGACGTTGTCACCCCAGATGCGCTGCAGATGGCTGTTCCAGCTGAAGCTCACGCTCTGGGTGGAAGCGGGCACGATCACCCGACGCCGGCAGCGATCCGGCTGGGACATCTCCCGGGTCACGGCGGCTTCCTCCGCCAGCACCGGTTGCTCCACGCCGTTCCAGCCGTAGTCTACCATGATCTCGCCGTCCTCGGGCCAGAAGCTCATGTAGGCAAAGTCGGAATCCGTCCAGTAGATGTCGACGTCCACCGATCCGTCGGCCTCCGTCGCCTTGAAGCTCAGAATGTTGTTTTTGAAGGTGTAGCCGGTTTTGACGGCCACGCCCTTATCCACGACCAATTCGTCGTACCAGTCGCCGTTGCTCATGGGATAGCGCACGCGGACGTAGATGTTGCGATCCTCCGCATAAATGGGCTCCATGAACACCAGCTCGTTGTCCTCCTCCCAGCGCCAGCGATCTACTGCCCGGGTGGGATCGATCCACAGGCGGATCTGCGTGGTGCTGTTCACAGAGAACGGCTCGTTGTCGCAGGCAAAGTCGTCTGCGCTGTCCGTGGGATTCGTGTTGCCCTTTGACCAGAACACACAGCCAAAGCCGGTGTCATAGCAGACACGAATCATATTTGACCCCGCCGCCTGCGCCGCAGGAATTGCAGGAACCAGTGAGGCCAGCATACAAAGAATCACCAGAAATGTTATCAGCTTCCGTTTCATCACGAGTTTACCTCCTTTTTATCCTGTCATCGCGAGTAATCCCGGTTTCATTATATCAGATTTATCTGAAAAAGTATAGTTATTTTTTGCATAAATATAATTTTTTAATAGAAATCCTCTGTTTGACGGAAATGGTCTTGCGAAATGAACGGATCTGTAGTATGATGAATGCAAATCAATCGATAAGGAGGGTCATCATGGCAAGCTTCTGTCCCAACTGCGGCAATCCGCTTCCGGATTTCGGCAGATTCTGCCCGAAATGCGGGCAGGAGATCAACACGGAGTCCGCCTCGCAGGATGAGGCGTACCAAGCTCCCCAGGAGCAATTCCAGAACCAATATTCTTATCAGCAGGATCAAGGCTGGCAGCAGCAGGATCAAGGCTGGCAGCAGCAGGATCAGGGCTGGCAGCAGGATCAGGGCTGGAAGCAGCCGAATCAGAACTGGCAGCAGCCGGCGCCGAAAAAGAGCAAGGCCGGTCTGATCATAGGCCTGGTCGTTCTGCTTCTGGCCGGGCTGGGAGCTGTGGCCTGCTTTGTGTGGCCCGGCTTCCTCAACGACAAGCAGGAGCCTGCGCCAACCACAGCCACGGCCAATGCCACGGAAGCGCCCACCGCTCCGGAAACCATCGCCACCGTACCGGCTACCCAGCCCCCTGTGACTGTCGCCACTGCCACGGAAGCGCCTACCGCCCCGGCCACCGAGGCCGCCCCCGGCAATCCGTTCCTGGACGTGAGCGAGGACGACCCCTGCTACAACGAGTACCTCTGGGCCTACACCAACGGCGTCATATCCGGCGATCGGCTGAACGGCGATCAGATCCTCACCCGGGGCGAGGTCATGGAGCTGCTTTGGAAGGTCTTCGGCAGACCGGCTCCCCTGCAGACGGAAATGCCCTTCACGGATATTACCGCCTCCGACAGCTGCTATCCCGCTGTCCTCTGGGCCTACAGCATCCATCTTGTCTCCGGCTCGGGGGAAGGCCTGTTCAATCCCAACAATTCCATGACCCGGGACCAGGTGGCCGCCGTGCTCTTCAAGGCCATGAAGGGCGACGCCACGGGCCTGCCCCAGGCATATACCGACGTCGGCCCCGATCAGTATTACTACAAGGCTGTCAACTGGGGCTGCTCCAAGGGCATTCTGGAACGGGGCAGCGATTTCCTGTTCCGTCCCTCCGATCCCCTGCCCCGCAGCGTCTTCATCTGCTGGCTGGCTCGGGCGATGAATCCGGATCTGGCGCTGGAGCCCGGGATCTCCCAAAGCCCCATCGCCGGCTGAGCGAAAATGGAAAGCCCAGGCAAAGCGGAAGCTGTCCGCGATGCCTGGGTTTCCTGTATCTGTATGGATCAAAGTGCGAAGCGGGCGGAATAGTCCTCGAAGGCCGTCTGGAAGTCCTGGGACTGCTCGCTGGTCATCCGGTGCTGGGAGGCGTGGGTGTCGAAGGCGTCCTCCGCCAGCTCCAGCATCGCCAGAGCGATATTGGAGCAGTGGTCGCCCACGCGCTCCATGCCGGTCAGCAGGTCGTTGAACACGAAGCCCTGCTGGATGGTGCAAAGGCCGTGCTGCAGGCGCTCTACGTGGTGGCTCTTGGCCTCGTCGCAGAGCCGGTCGATGACCTCCTCCAGGGGCTCCACCCGGGTGGCCTCCGTCAGATCGTTCTCGATAAAGGCCTCCACCGTCAGCCGGACGATCTCCCGGACAGCAGCGCTGATGGTGGCAAGCTCCCGGGTGGCGTCGAAGGAGAAGTCCATTTTCTTATTGTGGATCTCAGCGGCGCTCTCGGCGATATTCCGGGCGTGATCCGAAATGCGCTCAAAATCTGAGATGGTGTGCAGATATTTGGAGACGTCTTCGTTCTGGCGGCGGGTCATTTCCCGGCCGGTCAGCTTCACCAGATAGCTTCCCAGGGCGTCCTCATAGCGGTCGCAGTCGTTTTCCATCCGCTTGACCGCCTCAAAGCCCACCTTGCTGAAGTTCGCCGTCAGCGCCAGCGCGGAGGAGATGGCCTCTCTGGCCCGCTCGGCCATATCGTTGACGGTCAGACGGCTCTGCTCCACAGCCAGGGACGGGTGGGCCAGGAAGCGATCCTCCAGCCGCATGGCCGGATCCTCCTCGCCGGGTCTTTCATCCCGCACGATCATACACACCAGCGCGTCCAGCGCGTCGATGAAGGGCAGCAGGAGCAGCACCATCACAAGGCGCAGCACGGAATTGACCAGCGCCAGAGAGAAGGGGTTCATGGTTTTGAGCAGGAATTCAAAGCGGAAGATGGTATCCGCCAGATAGAAGATGGACGCGCATACCAGCACGCCGATGGTGGAGGCCACCAGATAGATCCACGCTGTGCGCTTGCCGTCGGTGTTCGCGCCCAGGGCAGAGAGCAGCACCGGGAAGGACGCGCCGATGGCAACGCCCATCAAAAGCGGCAGCGCCGTCTCCATGGCCATGGCGCCGGAGGCGGACAGGGCCTGAACGATACCCACAGCCGCAGAGGCGGACTGGAGGATCGCGGTGAACACGGTGCCTACCAGAATGCCCAGGACCGGGTTGGAAAGAGAGGACAGGACCTTTGTGAACCAGGGCTGCTCCTTCAGGCCGGAAACAGCACCGCTCATGGTATGCATACCGAACATCAGCACGGCAAAGCCCATGAGGATATCGCCGATGTGATGCCTGGTCTGATCCTTGGAGAACACCCGCAGGATGACACCGGTCACAGCCACAAGGCCTGTCAGCGTGTTGGTGGAAAGCAGCTGCTGCCAATCGCCGCTGCCCTCCAGGTAGCTCAGGCTGACGACCCAGCCGGTGACGGAGGTGCCCAGAATGGCGCCCAGGATGACGCCGATGGCCTGGCGGCGCTTCATCATGTTTGCGTTGACAAAGCCGACCACCATCACCGAGGTGGCACAGGAGGACTGAATCACGCCTGTGACGCCGGTGCCCAGCAGGACGCTGCGCAGTGTAGTGCTGGAAAGACGATAGAGCACAAGCTCCAGCCGGTTGCCGGCTACGCGCTTGAGCCCATCGCCCATAAGGGTCATACCAAATAAAAACAGCGCGATCCCGCTGAAAAGGGAAATGATCTCAGAGATATCCATTCAATCCACCTCTCTCTGCAATAACGATATCATAATAAGGTTAAATCCGCGCCCAGAAACGCATTAAATTTTCGTAAAATTTTCCGGATAACAGTTGTCATTTCTGTAAGAAATGTGTTACAATAATCTCAAACAGAGGTGATTCGATGATTTATATTCTGGAAGACGACGACAGCATTCGCAAGCTGGTCGTTTACGCGCTGGAAAGCCAGGGCTACACGGCGGAGGGCTTCTCCCTGCCGTCCGAATTCTGGGACGCGCTGCGCCACGCCATTCCGGATCTGGTGGTGCTGGATATCATGCTGCCCCAGGAGGACGGGCTCTCCGTCCTCTCCAAGCTCCGGAAGAATGACCAGACCGCCGATCTGCCCGTGGTGATGCTGACCGCCAAGAACACGGAATACGACAAGGCCTACGGGCTGGATCTGGGCGCGGACGACTACATCACAAAGCCCTTCGGCATGATGGAGCTCACCGCCAGAGTGCGGGCCGTCCTGCGCCGGGCCGAGCGGCCCAGCCGGGAGACGGAATACCGCATCGGGAATCTGCAGATGCTCCCCGCCCGGCGGGAGGTTCGCGTGGACGGCTCCTCCGTTCCCCTGACCTTCAAGGAATACGAGCTGCTTCGGATGCTGCTGGAGGCCCGGGGCAAGGTGCTGACCCGGGAGATCCTGATGGATCGGATCTGGGATCAGACGGCGGAGCGGGAGAACCGGACGCTGGACGTCCACATCCGTACCCTCCGGGCCAAGCTCGGGACCGCAGGCAGCCTGGTGGAGACCGTCCGGGGCGTGGGATATCGCCTGCATGAGGAAACGCCATGACAAAGAAGATATTCAACTATTGCTTTCTCGTGGGCGCGCTGGCGCTGCTGCTCTGCGCGGCCGTGTTCTTCGGGCTGCAATACCGGCTGATCATGGACGACGCCTATGACACGCTGAAGCAGGAATCCCGTCTGATCGCCCACGGCCTGGAGCAAAGCGGGATCGATTATTTCGAGAATCTGGAATCCGACGTGCGTATCACCTGGATCGACGGGGACGGGAACGTCCGCTACGACACCCAGGACGCAGATCTCCCCAACCAGAAGGATCTGGAGGAGGTGCAGGCCGCCCTCCGGGACGGAGAGGGCCAGGTGCTCCGCAGATCCGAAGGAGAGTCGGGCTCCAGCATCTTCTACGCCCTGCGCGCAAAGGACGGCTCCGTGGTGCGCCTGTCCACCCCCGTCAGCGCAGTCCACACAGCCCTGGTGACGCTGACCCCTGTGCTGTGGGTCTTCGTGCTGGTGCTGACCATGGCCGGTCTGCTGTCCTCCCGGGCCGCGAAGCAGATTGTCCAGCCCATCAACCAGCTGAACCTGGATCACCCGGAGGAGACGCCGGTGTACTCGGAGCTCTCTCCCCTGGTCTCCCGCCTGCAGGAGCTGCGTCTGACCAACGACGAGCAGATGGAGGCCCTGCACCGGCAGCAAAAGGAATTCACCGCTCTGACCGACAGTATGAGCGAGGGCTTCCTGCTGATGGACAAGAGCGGCAAGGTGCTCAGCGCCAACGCCTGCGCCAGGCAGCTGCTGCCGGATCTGGACCAGGACGACGCGGAGCTCACCGACGAGCAGGCAAAGACCGCCGCAGAGACCGCCCTCAGCGGCAGCCACAAGGAGACGGAGCTGCAGATCAACGGCCGCAGCTGGCAGCTGATCGCAAGCCCTGTCCGATCCCGCGGCGCCATCGTGGGTGCGGTGCTGCTCTGGATGGACGTCACCGAACGCACCCAGCGGGAACGGCTGCGGCAGGAGTTCTCCGCCAACGTCTCTCACGAGCTGAAAACGCCCCTGACCTCCATCTCCGGCTTTGCCGAGCTGATGGCCCAGGGCAGCGTCCCGCCGGACAAGGTGCGGGAGTTCTCCTCCGACATCCACCGGGAGGCCCAGCGTCTGATCGCCTTGATTGAGGATATTCTGAAGCTCTCCAAGCTGGACGAAAACGCCAGCCTGCCGGAAAAGGAGCCGGTGGATCTGTACACAGTCTCCCGGGACGTGCTGGACAGTCTGAGCGCCATCGCCGCCCGGCAGGACGTGCATCTCTCCCTGGAGGGAGAGCGCGGGGAGATCATGGGCATCTGGCAGCTGCTGCATGAGATGGTCTACAACCTCTGCGACAACGCCATCAAGTACAACCGTCCCGGCGGAAGTGTCACGGTGACCGTGAAAAAGCTCCCGACTGCCGTGCAGCTCACGGTGGCGGACACCGGCATCGGCATCCCGGCCGCGGATCAGAATCAGATCTTCGAGCGTTTCTACCGGGTGGACAAGAGCCACTCCAAGCGCGTGGGCGGCACCGGCCTGGGGCTTTCCATCGTCAAGCACGGCGCGATGCTCCACAACGCGAAGCTTTCGCTCCACAGCATCCCCGAGCGCGGGACCTCCATCACCCTGGAGTTCCCTCTGAATGTGTGATGCCGTTAAAAAAAGGATGACCGCGAACCTGTCGCGGTCATCCTTTTTTGTTGCTATATGACCCGCCGTACCGTGACGGACGGATCGACCTTGGCTGCGAAGCGGTCAAAGTCCTGGGGGCTGCCCGCCACGGAGCCGTAGTGGATCGGAATGACGACCCGGGGCCGGATCCGATCCGTCAGAGCGGCTGCCTCCGGCCCGTCCATGGTGTATTTCCCGCCGATGGGCAGCATGGCGATGTCACAGCGCACTGCGGCGGCCTCCTGGGTGGCGTCGGTGTCGCCGGCGATATAGACCCGCAGGCCGTTCACCTGCAGCAGGTAGCCCACCCAGTTGTTCTCCCGGGGATGGAAGGGCTTGTTGGGGTTGTAGGCCGGAACCGCCTCAAAGGGGATCCCGGCGGCCTCCCCGCGCTCTCCGGGGGCGACTGCCGCGACCCGGTGGCCTGCCGTCGTCTGAGCGGCCTCCCGGGCCATGGACGCGGGCAGGACAAACAGGGTATCCGGCTTGCAGATCTTCCCGATGTCCTGGGGCGAAAAATGGTCAAAATGGGAATGGGTCAGAAAAATGACGTCCGCGGGCGCCGCGTCCGCCGGCAGCTCAAAGGGATCCACGTAGAGCAGCTTCCCCTCCGCCGCGATGCACACGCTGCTGTGCTTGTTGACTGTGATCCAATGCTCCGTGTCGATTTTGCGTTCCATCCGATCCTCCTCCGATCTGACGCCGGCCTTCCCGCCGGTGTTTCTGTTTGACCACTCCATTATAGAGGAAAGCCCGCAAAAATGCAAGCGGCCATGGGGGCTCCGCAGGCAAAAAAACAGTATTCATTTTTTGGATCCTCGGAAGCTGCGGCTTCCTGTTTCTATTCATTTTTGCAGCTCTGAAATCTTCACACAAAAAACACATTTTTTCCTTGTCTCCACAACAAAAACACATAGCGTTAAAACATTTTTAAAACTCTGCTCCGTTTTTTAATATTCGGCATATTGAACAAAAAAATACTGAATATTTTACGAAAATTTATGTATAATCTGTGGACTTTTTTCGATCTTAGTGCTATGATTGCTACGCTGGCGTCCGGAAGACGCACAGCAAAAATTTTTATGAAAGAGGAGACCTACCCCATGAGACGAACCGGCAAAAAGCTACTCGCAATCTGTTTGACCGTACTCCTGATCATTGGCCTGCTTCCGACAGCGGCATTCGCAGTCGGGATCGGTCAGGGCAAAGCAAACGAACCCGCAGAGATCATTTCCGGTTACATCCCCATGATCTACCACGGCAGCCGCGCCCTGACAGAACGCTATCTAAGCGGTGCGGACGAAACCAACGGCACCCGTGCGACCCTCCCTTCCAGCTATGACTCCCGCAACTACAACTACATCACCTCCGTCAAAAACCAGAACCCCTACGGCACCTGCTGGGCCTTCGGCACCATGGCCTCCGTCGAGGCCTACATGATCAAGCACGGCATCATCAACAACGATACCGGCGCTGCGGCCACCACCAGCATGGATCTTTCTGAATCTCATCTTGCTTGGTTCAACTACACCAATGCTTACGATAAGCTGGGCATGCTCTCCGGCGACAGCTCCAGCCCTGTGCTCTCCGCTTCCGGCGCCAGCTCCTACCTGGATATGGGCGGCAACGGCGCCATGGCCACCTACACGCTGATGCGCTGGGAAGGCCCCGCCTCCGAGAAGACCTCCGCGCTGAAATACAGCAATGTTTCCACCTCCGGCCTCAACTCTCAATATGCTTACGACTATGACGTTGCTCACGTAGAAAGCGTTGAGTGGATCCCCGTCTCCAATATGCAGGCGATCAAGGAAGCCATCATGGAGTACGGCGCGGGCACCATCAGCTACTACCACAACGACTCCTATTATAATTCCAGCACCGGCGGCTACTGCTTCAAGCAGAGCGCTGCCTACGGCTCCAACAACTACCAGTACGGCAACCATGCCGTCACCGTCGTCGGCTGGGACGACAACTACTCCAAGTCCAACTTCAAGTCCTCCTACGGACCCAGCAGCAACGGCGCCTGGATCATCAAGAACTCCTGGGGCACCTCCTGGGGCAAGAGCGGTTACTTCTACCTCTCCTACGAGGACTCCGCTTCTCTCAACGACTCCGTCTACTTCTACAAGATGAGCAACGTTGGCAACTACGCCAACTGCTATCAGTACGACGGCACCACCAACCTGGCCAGCTACCAGTCCATGAACAACAACTGCCAGGTTGCCAACATCTTCACCGCCAACGGCTCCGAGACGCTGAAGGCTGTCGCCATCTCTCCCTGGGACGAGGCGACCTCCTACACCCTGAGCATCTACAAGAACCCCACCAGCGCCACCAACCCCAGCTCCGGCACGCTGATGACCAGCCAGACCGGCACGATGCCCTACGCCGGCTACTACACCATCGAGCTGAACAACCCCGTCGCCCTCTCCGCCGGCGATAAGTTTGCCGTGGTCTTCACCCTGAGCACCCCCTCCGCCGATCCCGACGACGGCAAGTACGTCCACATCCCCTACGACGCCACCGCCAGCATCTCCTGGTGCAAGTGGACCCACGCCAACCGCGGCAACACTTCCTTCTACAAGGAAGCCAACGGCTCCTGGACTGACGTGCCCAACAACGGCGACTTCCGCATCAAGGCTTACACCGACGACGCCAGCTACACTGTGACCGCCGTCTCCAACAACACCTCCTACGGTACGGTTTCCGTCAACGGAAACAAGATCACCGCCACGCCCAAGGCAGGCTACTATGTCTCCGACGCCCAGGTGACCTCCGGCACCGCCACGGTTTCCATCAACGGCAACATCATCACGGTCAATCCTTCCTCCGACTGCACCGTCAAGGTCATCTTTGCGGTGAAGCCCCAGCTGACCGTCAACTTCATGGCCTGCGGCGCTTCCGCCGGCAGCCAGACCGCCTATATCAACGACACCATCACCCTGCCCACCACTGCCACCGCCGTCAACGGCTACAGCTTCGTGGGTTGGGCTGCCTCCCAGGTCGCTGAGACCACCACCAAGCCCAGCTACTACGCGCCCGGCGCGGAGTACACCGTCACCGCCAACGCCACCCTCTACGCCCTGTACACCCGCACCGAGGGCAGCAGCGAGATCATCTACGAGATCGTGGCCGAGCCCATCACCGATTGGACCGGCAAGTACGTGATCACCAGCGGCAAGGACACGAGCCTGATCGCCTTCAAGGGCGTCAGCTCCGACCAGCGTCTGGAGAATTCGACCTGCGGCGCCTCCGTGGCCTACGCCAGCACCGGCATGACCCTGGACGGCACCGTTCTGAAGAACGTCCCCGCCAACTACGTGTTCACCATCGCGAAGAACGGCTCCACCTACACCATCAAGAGCCCCACCAACTACTGGATCGGCACCCAGAGCACCTACCTGCACAACATGCAGAGCTATCAGTCCAGCTACTCCGACTGGAATATCGAGTATGATACCTATAACATCTGCATGAAGATCTCCAACGTGGGCAGCACCCAGTACACCTACCTGGTCGTCGGCTCCAACAAGTACTTCGTGGTCAACACCGGCTACACCACCAACAAGACCCAGCTGTGGAAGCAGACCACCGCCTCCACCGTCTACTACAACACCAACCCCAGCGCCCAGACCCACACCCACACCGCCGCGGCCGCCGTTCAGGAGAACGTGGTCGCCCCCACCTGCACCGCTGCCGGCAGCTATGACGAGGTCGTCTACTGCGCCACCTGCGGTGAGGAAATGAGCCGCAGCCACAAGACCGTGGCCGCTCTTGGCCACAACCCCGGCGCCTCCGTCCAGGAGAACTACGTTGCTCCCACTGCCACCACCGACGGCGGCTACGACACCGTGGTCTACTGCACCCGCTGCAACGCCGAGCTGAGCCGCGAGCACACCACCCTGCCCGCCACCGGCGCTACCACCTACTACACGGTGAGCTTCTCCGTGCCCGAGGGCGTGACCGCTCCCGCCAGCCAGACTGTGGCTTCCGGCAACTCCGTCACCCTGCCCACCGCCGCGGCTCCCGCGGGTTACACCTTCCTGGGCTGGGTCAGCACCACGGTCAACAACGCCACCACCCTGCCCACCGTTCTGACCGGCTCCTACAAGCCCACCGCCAACATCACCCTCAAGGCGCTCTACTCCTACACCGAGGGCGGCGCTTCCGCCTACCAGCTGGTGAGCTCCACGCCTTCCTCCTGGGCCGGCAACTACGTCATCACCAACGGCAACTCCACCAGTATGTACGTGCTGACGGGCGTGACCCCCAGCTCCAACGGCGCTGAGATCGAGGCCAGCTCCAATGCCACCGCTTACGCCTCCACCGGCATGAGCCTGTCCAACAACGCTCTGACCAACGTGGCGGACGCCTACGTCTTCACCCTGGATGCCACCGGCAGCTACTACACCGTGAAGAGCGCTGCCACCGGCACCTACATGGGCATGAACTCCAGCTCCTACCTGGCCGGCTACACCAGCTACAACTCCAGCTACTGCAGATGGACCCCCGCTGTCAACTCCAGCGGCGCTGCTCAGCTGAAGAACTACGCCAACGGCAGCTATCCGTACTTCGGCTTCAACACCAGCAGCAAGTACTTCTGGTCTGCCAGCACCAACAACGCCAACGTGCTCCGTCTGTGGAAGCAGACCGCCGGCGGCACCACCTACTACACCACCGAGATCGGCTCTGCCGCTCCCGTAACCAACTACACCGTCAGCTTCTCCGTTCCCAGCGGTATCACTGCTCCCGCCAGCCAGACGGCTGCCGCCAACAGCTACATCACCCTGCCCACTGCCGCCGCTCCCGCCGGCTACACCTTCCTGGGCTGGGTCACCGCCGCGGTGAACAACTCCACCACGCAGCCCGGCAACATCCTCACCGGCTCCTACAAGGTCACCGGCAACGTGACGCTGCGGGCTCTGTATTCCTACACCTCCACCTCCGGCGAAGGCACCGCCTATGAGCTTCTGGATTCCGCGCCCACCGATTGGGCCGGCAACTACGTCATCACCTACGGCACCAACACCAGCAGCCTCTATATGCTGAAGGGCCTGTCCGGCAACACCAAGTATGAGTCCGCCTCCGCGGGCGGCGCTGTCCTGTACAGCAACACCGGCATGACCTACGCCGACGGCAAGCTCACTGACGTCACCGACGCCTACGTGTTCGAGATCGCCTCCACCGGCTCCAAGTACACCATCCGCAACAAGTCCACCGGCACCTACCTGGGCAGCTACAACTCCTACCTGTACAGCCGCTCCAGCTACTCCTCCAGCTACTGCCAGTGGAGCCTGTCCATCAGCAGCGGCAACGTGACCGCCGCCAACAGCGCCAGCAGCCGCTATCCCTACCTGGCCTTCGCCTCCAGCAACTACTTCATGGTGAGCTCCTCTGTGCCCACCGGCCTGTACTTCTGGAAGCAGACCACCGGCGGCAGCTCCACCACCTACTACACCACCTGATCCCCTGACACTCGCAGGATGCCCACCACCGCAAGATGGTGGGCATCCCTTTCCCAGACGAACGAAACGTCCTACGCAGCGCAATTCAATAGAAAAACCAATCTGAAATTTGAAAAGGAGTATCTATATGCTGCATCACCATACATTTCGTCATCTGCTCTCTCTGTTTTTGATCCTCGCTTTGATGGGAAGCCTGATGGTTCCCGCTGTGGGCGCACAGACGGGTGAACGCGCCGAGGCCGTCAGCTCCCAGGTACGCGCCGTATACTCCGGGATCGTAGTAGACTCTGACGCCGCCGGCGGCTACGAGGGCGACTACGTTGTGATCTACAACCCCTCCACCAGCTCCAGCAGCTCCGCCTCCACCGGCACCATGACCGGCCTCATTGAGACCACCGTCAACACCAACGCAAACGCCAACGCCGAGCTCCTCCGGGCCGCCCGGGACGAAGCCCGTCCCTTCAAGCTCGACGTGGATCCGCTGATGGCTGAGGAAGCCAAGACCGCGGTCATCAAGGAGCCCGTCCCCACCAGAGCTTCCTATAACGTTGGCTCCACCAAGACCTTCAACATCTACTCCACCTACTCCCCCACCGGCAGCGGCAGCGTGCAGTTCAAGTGCCTGTACGTGGGCCAGCACTGCTACATCTGGACCCCCAGCTCTTCCGCCAACAACACCTACCCCCTGGATACCATCGACTCCAGCTTCGCCAAGAAGGCCGCCGATGAGTTCGACTCCAAGTTCAGCCTGATGCAGTCCTCCTTCGGCAACCACACCAACGGCTCCTCCGGCGACGGCAAGCTGCATATGCTGTACTACAACATCAACGACGGCTGGCAGCCCGGCCAGGGTTACATCGCCGGCTTCTTCTACCAGGTGGACATCTCCAACAACGGCCTGCCCATCCTGAACATCGACACCTACCCCGGCGTCTACTACAAGAATTCCAGCGGCACTGAATACAAGAGCATGGACACCACCTACAACACCATGGTCCATGAGTATCAGCACCTGATCAACTACTCCAACACCAGCGGCATGAGCACCTGGCTCAACGAGTGCTTCTCCGCCGCGGCCGAGGAGATCTGCTATCCCGGCAGCTCCCTTGTCAGCCGCATCCAGTCCTGGGAAAACTACTACTACGCCGACAACAACGACTGGCTGAATCCTCCCTCCGAGTTCAAGTATCAGTCCAGCTACAACCTGCACAACGGCTACTCCATGTACGCCTGGAACAACAACCTGAGCGATATCCTGGCGCTCTACTCCCAGGTCTCCTTCTTCGCCCAGTATCTGTACTCCAGATTCGGCAACACCATCTACAGACAGATCTCCAACAAGTTCTCCTCCAGCGACGTCTCCGCCATCACCAACGCCACCGGCGTGAGCTGCGCCGATCTGGTTCGGGATTTCCGCATCGCTGTCACCGCCAACGCGGCCCAGAGCGACTACAACGGCATCTACGGCTTCAAGGTGCAGAACGGCTACGATCCCAGCAAGTATCATGACGTTCAGAGCCCCTACGACCTGCTGGCTCCCGTGGTCTTCACCGGCTCCAGCTGCTCCATCAAGGGCGGCGGCTCCATCACCGTCAAGCCCGTGAACGGCGTCTACAATCCTCCCTCCGGCGCCAGCTCCAGCCTCAGATACTTCGGCATCAAGGTCAACTCCACGCCCGCGCCCACCTACACGGTGACCGCCGTCTCCAACAACACCGGCTACGGCACCGTTTCCATCAGCGGCAACGTGATCACCGCCAGCCCGAAGACCGGCTACTACGCGGCGGGCTACACCGTCACCAGCGGCACCGCCACCGTCACCCAGAACGGCAACACCTTCACGGTGAACCCCTCCTCTGACTGCACGGTTCGCATCAACTTCGCCGCCAAGACCCAGTACACCGTGACCCTGAAGGCCAACGGCGCCACCTACAACACCCTGAGCTGCTACCAGGGCGAATCTGTGACGCTGCCCACCACGGCCACCGCTGTGAGCGGCTACAGCTTCGTGGGCTGGGCTGCCAACACCGTCGCCGAGACCACCACCCGTCCCGCTGTTCTGAGCGGCTCCTACACCCCCAGCGGCAACGTCACGCTGTACGCCGTTTACGCCCGCACCGAGGGCAACGGCGGCGAGAACGTCTACCAGCTGGTGAGCTCCACGCCCTCCACCTGGGCCGGCAACTACGTCATCACCAACGGCAACTCCACCAATATGTACGTGCTGAAGGGCGTCACCCCCAGCTCCAACGGCAGCCAGATTGAAAACAGCAACAATGCCTCCACCTACGCCTCCACCGGCATGAGCCTGTCCAACAACACCCTGTCCAACGTCTCCGACGCTTACGTCTTCACCCTGGCCGCCACCGGCAGCTACTACACCCTGCAGAGCGCTTCTACCGGCGTCTACATGGGCATGAACTCCAGCTCCTACCTGGCCGGCTACACCAGCTACAACTCCTCCTACTGCAGATGGACGCCTGCGGTCAACTCCAGCGGCGCTGCTCAGCTGAAGAACTACGCCAACGGCAGCTACCCCTACTTCGGCTTCTCCACCAGCAACAAGTACTTCTGGTCCGCCAGCACCAACAACGCCAACGTGCTCCGGCTGTGGAAGGCGACTGCCACCGGCACCACCTACTACACCACCAGCCCCAGCGCCTCCACCCCCGAGCCTGAGACCACCTACACGGTGAGCTACTCCGTGCCCAACGGCGTCACCGCTCCCGCCAGCCAGACCGTGACTGCGGGCAGCACCGTCACCCTGCCCACCGCTGCGGCTCCCGCCGGCTACACCTTCCTGGGTTGGGTCACCGCTGCGGTGAACAACTCCACCACCCAGCCCGGCAACATCCTCACCGGCTCCTACCGGGTCACCGGCAACGTGACGCTGCGGGCTCTGTACTCCTACACCTCCACCTCCGGCAGCAGCGGCACAGGCTACCAGAAGCTGAGCTCCGCTCCCTCCGACTGGACCGGCAGCTACGTCATCACCTACGGCACCAACACCGGCAGTATGTACGTGCTGAAGGGCCTGTCCGGCAACACCAAGTATGAATCCGCTTCCGCGGGCGGCGCTGTGGCCATTGCCAACACCGGCATGACCTGCTCCGGCGACGTGCTGACCGGCGCCACCGACGCCTACGTGTTCAACGTGGCCTCCACCGGCTCCAAGTACAGCATCCGGAACGCCTCCACCAACACCTACCTGGGCAGCTACAGCAGCTACCTCTACAGCCGCTCCAGCTACTCCTCCAGCTACTGCCAGTGGAGCCTGTCCATCAGCGGCAGCAACGTGACCGCTGCCAACAGCGCCAGCAGCCGCTATCCCTACCTGGCCTTCTCCTCCAACAAGTACTTCATGGTGAACTCCTCCGCTCCCACCGGCCTGTACTTCTGGAAGCAGACCACCACCGGCGGCACGACCACCACCTACTACACCACTGTGATCGACTGATCTTATGCAAAAAAGCTCCCGGCATCCTTGCGATGCCGGGAGTTTTTCTGTTCCTTTTCACTTGTACGGCGGGCAAACGCCGGGGGCTTTGGGGGGCTCCGGGGGCTTTGGTGGGCTTACCCCTCCGTGGGCGGCAGGGCTTCCAGCCCGGAGAGGATCTCATCGACGATGGCGCGCTTACTGACGCACTGCGCCATGGCCTGCTGCTCCAGGTAATGATGCGCCTCGGACTCGCTCATGCCGCGACGCTCGATCAGCAGCCATTTGGCCCGGTTCATCCGATGGATCTCCCGCATCCTGTCCTCCACGCTCCGGTCGGCCTCCTCCATTCTGCGGAGCCGCTCCCGGGCCGCGCCCATCCATTGCAGGGCCGTTTGCAGCGCCTGCCGGGTGGTAGGCTTGGGCAGGGTGAAGACGCCCCGGTCTGTCACCTGGCTCTGGATCTGCTCCTGCAGGGATGCCCGCACAAGCATCAGCACCACGGTCTGCCGATTGCCGCTCTGGGCCGCGGCGAAGGCCGTGCCGAAGTCGTCGGGCAGGGGCGTGTTGAGCACCACGAAATCATAGACCCGCTCCAGGGCGGCCCGTTTGGCCGCGCTGACGGACGGAACGATCCGGATGGGCGCATAGCCCGAGGCCGGCATCAGCTCGGTGATCGCCTGGTTGAAGCGGGCCGAGTCCGACACGATCAGCACGCTGAAGCATTGCTGGGAAAAGACCATGCGCCATCCCTCCTTTCCGCGTTACGGCAGCAGTTTTCCGCTGTCTGTGGCCTTGCTCAGCCGCAATAGGCGGCGATCAGCATTTGCGGCAGATGCTTTTGCACAAAATCGCTGTCCCGCGCCAGACGCGCGGCCTCCGATCTGCTGGCGGGCAGCCGTCTGAACCGGGCCAGGGTCTGCTCGTCCGCGGTGAAGAGGTTCAGATCGGCAGGCTCGGGCAGAGAGAGCCCGGCCTCGATCCCGTCCAGGGCGGCATGGATCAGCAGGGCGAAGGCCAGGTAGGGATTCGCGCCGGGATCGGGAGAGCGCAGCTCCGCCCGGCGGAACTCCCCCTCCGCAGCGGGCACGCGCACCAGCTGCGAGCGGTTCTCGCTGGACCAGGAGACATAGCTGGGCGCCTTGTCCCGGCCCAGACGGTCATAGGATCCCTCCGTGGGGTTGAGAAACACGGTGATCTCGGGGACGTGCTCCAGGATGCCGGCGATCACATGGGGCAGCAGATCCGCGCCGCTTTCCGCCTTGACGGAAATGTTGATATGCAGGCCGCTGCCAGGGCTGTGCTTCAGGGGCCGGGGGGAGAAATCCGCGTACAGGCCGTTCCGGGCGGCAACGGTCTTTACCACGGAGCGGAAGGTCATCGCGTTGTCCGCAGCCGTCAGGGCGTCGGAGTAGCGGAAGTCGATCTCGTTCTGGCCGGGGCCCTCCTCGTGGTGGGCCCCCTCGGGCTGGATGTTCAGCGCCTGGAGCATCATGCAGATCTCCCGCCGGATCCCCTCCCCCTTGTCCTCCGGGGCGGCGTCCATATAGGACGCGTTGTCATAGGGCCGCCGGGTGGGCTCGCCCTCGTCGTCCAGCCGGAAGAGATAGAATTCCAGCTCCGGCCCGAAGGAGAAGGACAGACCGGCCTGCTCCGCTCTGGCAACGGCCTCGCGCAGCAGGGAGCGGGTGTCATTTTCAAACAGCCGTCCGTCCGGGTAGGTCACAAAGCAGCGCAGCTCCACCAGCTTGCCCTGCTCCGGTCTCCAGGGCAGCAGGGTGAGGCTGTCCGGGATCGGATGCAGAAACAGATCGGAATGCACCGCGCCGCCGAAGCCGGAGATCGCGGACGCGTCGATGGCGATCCCGCAGGAGACGGCCCGGGAGAGCTCGGCGGGCAGAATGGCGATATTCTTTTGCCGCCCGAACACGTCGCAGAACACAAGATGGATGAATCGGACGTCTTCTTCCTGCACAAAGGTCTGAACGTCCTCCCAGGAGTAGCGCATAAAAGTCCCTCCAATCATTTTTCCGTATTATACACCAGCGCAACAGATTTGAAAAGGGGGTTGACATTGTTTTTTCCATTATATATAATAAGTCGTCAAAAGGCAATGGAGTCTTTGGGACAATTCCCCCGCATCTCCAAGTTGCCTTTTTTACGTTGCGATCGCGGAAAGGAGCTCCCATGCGCTTTACGAAAATGCAGGGCCTCGGCAACGATTATTTATATATCTACGGGCAGGCTCCCGCGGACGCTCCGGCGCTGAGCCGACGCCTGTCCGACCGGCACTTCGGGCCGGGCGCGGACGGCATCATCTTCATTTCTCCCTCCGACTGTGCGGACTTCCGGATGCGGATCTTCAACGCCGACGGCAGCGAGGCGGAGATGTGCGGCAACGGCATCCGCTGTGTGGGCAAGTACGTCTATGACCGGGGCCTCACCGACAAAACCGAGCTGCTGATCGAGACCGGCGCAGGTCTGCGCCGCCTCCGGCTCCGCCCCGAAAACGGCAGGGTTGTCTCCGTCACGGCGGAGATGGGCCGCGCTGCGGTGATCCCCGGCACAGAGGGGGATCTTGTGGACGTGGGCAACCCCCACCTGGTACGCTTCGTCTCCGACGCGGAGGGTGCGCCCTTGAGCACCCTGGGCCCGGCGCTCTGCGCCTCTGTTCCCGGGGGGATCAACGTGGAATTTGTACAGGTGCTCGGCCCGGATCGCCTGCGGATGCGGGTCTGGGAGCGGGGCAGCGGGATCACCCTGGCCTGCGGCACCGGCGCCTGCGCCTCGGCTGCCGCTGCAGTCCGGCGCGGCCTCTGCCGGCCGATGGAGCCGATCACGGTGCTGCTGGACGGCGGCGCGCTGCAGATCACGGTGGGCCAACAGGGAGAGCTGTATATGGAAGGCCCCGCCGAGACGGTTTTCGAGGGAGAGATCGAGCTGTGACACATATCAATTCCGATTATTCCAAGCTGACGGAAAGCTATCTGTTTTACGAGACCAAGCTGCGGGCCGAGCGCTTTGAGGCCGCCCACCCCGAACGCCGCCTGCTGCGGCTGGGCATCGGGGACGTGACCCTGCCCCTGGCTCCCGTGGTGATCGAGGCGCTGCACAAGGCCGTGGACGAGCAGGCGCGGCAGGAGAGCTTCCACGGCTATATGCCGGAGCTTGGCATGGGCTTTATGAAGCAGGCCGCGGCTGCCAACTACGCCCGCCGCGGCGTGACGGTGGATCCCGAGGAGGTCTTTGTCTGCTACGGCATCGGAGACGACCTGGGGGCCATCGGCGGCCTCTTTGCCCGGGAAAACCGGGTGGCCGTGGTGGAGCCGGCCTATCCGGCCTACGCCGACACAAATATCATGTCCGGCCGGACCATCGTCCCGATCCCCGGCACGGAGGAGAACGGCTTCCTGCCCCTGCCCTCCCCGGAGCTGGAGGCGGAGCTGGTCTATCTCTGCTCCCCGAACAACCCCACCGGGGCGGCCTATTCCAAGGCCCAGCTGCAGCGCTGGGTGGATTGGGCCAACGAGCAGCAGGCGGTCATTATCTTTGACGCCGCCTACGAGGCCTTTATCACCGATCCCGACGTGCCCCACAGCATCTATGAGCTGCCCGGCGCCCGGGAATGCGCCATTGAGATGTTTTCCCTGTCCAAATCCGCCGGCTTTACCGGGACCCGTCTGGGCTATACCGTGGTGCCGAAGGCGCTGATCCGGGAGGGTCGCTCTCTGCAGCAGATGTGGGTGCGTAACCGGAGCACCTGCACCAACGGCGTGTCCTACCTGCTGCAGCGGGCGGGAGAAGCCGCCCTGACGGAGGAGGGCCTGCGCCAGAGCCGGGCCAACCTGGGCGTCTACCAGAAAAACGCGGAGCTGCTCACCGCCGCGCTGGATCGCTGCGGCGTCCGCTATTTCGGCGGACAGAACGCGCCGTATCTCTGGCTGCGCTGCCCCGAGGGCATGGACAGCTGGGCCTTCTTTGACGATCTGATGGAGCGCGCGGGCGTGGTAGGCACCCCGGGCGTCGGCTTCGGCGCCTGCGGAGAGGGCTGGTTCCGCTTCTCCTGCTTCAGCACCCCGGCGGTCACAGCCGAGGCGGCCGAGCGGCTGATCGCCTATTTCGCGTAGGCGCGGCAGAGCAGGAACAGAACCGGGCAGGATCATAGAAGGAGGGCTGGAAAAATGACGCAAAATTGCGGAAAACATAGCTGTGTCCTATTGACAAGCAAGGCATCTTGTAGTATGATTTGCCCGTTGAGCAAAGACGTTCATTCATGGGGTTCGTGCCCCCTGAATGAGCGCCTTTTTCGTTGGGAAACACAACTATGGAGGGAATAAAATGACCAAGTACATCTTTGTGACCGGCGGCGTCGTGTCCGGTCTCGGCAAGGGTATCACGGCGGCGTCTCTCGGACGGCTGCTGAAAATGAGCGGCCTGAAGGTGGCCGCGCAGAAGCTCGATCCGTACATCAACGTCGATCCGGGGACCATGAGCCCCTACCAGCACGGCGAGGTCTACGTGACCGAGGACGGCGCGGAGACCGACCTCGACCTGGGGCACTACGAGCGCTTCATCGACGAGGATCTGAACAAGTATTCCAATCTCACCACCGGCAAGGTCTACTGGAACGTGCTGAACAAGGAGCGCCGGGGCGAATATCTCGGCTCCACGGTACAGGTCATCCCGCATATCACGGACGAGATCAAGGAATTCATCTACCGGGTGGGCAAGCACTCGGACGCGGACGTGGTGATCACGGAGATCGGCGGCACCATCGGTGACATCGAAAGCCAGCCCTTCATCGAGGCGGCGCGGCAGGTCTCCCTGGAGGTGGGACGGGAAAACAGCCTGTTCATCCACGTGACCCTGGTGCCCTATCTGCGGGGCTCCAACGAGCACAAATCCAAGCCCACCCAGCACTCGGTCAAGGAGCTGCAGGGCATGGGCATCCACCCGGACGTGATCGTGCTGCGGAGCGACGAGCCCATTGAGGACGAGAGCATCTTCCGCAAGATCGCCCTGTTCTGCAACGTGCAGCCCGACTGCGTGATCGAAAACCGCACCGTTTCCTGCCTCTACGAAGCGCCGCTGATGCTGGAGGACTCCGGCTTCTCCGGCGTCGTGTGCCGCAAGCTCGGGCTGGACGTGCCCGCGCCGGAGCTGGGCGAATGGCGGGCCATGGTGGAGCGCATGAAGCATCCCACGGCCACCGTGACCATCGGTCTGGTGGGCAAATACACCCAGCTCCACGACGCCTACCTCTCCGTGATGGAGGCGCTGCGCCACGCAGGCAGCGCCCTGGGGGCCAGGGTGGAGATCCGCTGGATCGACTCCGAGCAGCTCACGGCGGATAACGTGGAAAGCACCCTGGCGGAGCTGGACGGCATCCTCATTCCGGGCGGCTTCGGCAGCCGCGGCATCGCGGGGATGATCCTGGCCGCCAAGTATGCCCGGGAGCACAGAAAGCCCTTCCTGGGGCTCTGCCTGGGAATGCAGATCACGGTCATTGAGTTTGCAAGAAACGCGGCCGGCATTCCGGATGCCGACTCCGGCGAATTCGACGAGCTCTGCCGGCACAAGGTCATCGACTTCATGCCCGGCCAGAGCAGCGAGATCGACAAGGGCGGCACGCTCCGCCTGGGCAGCTATCCCTGCCGGATCGCGCCGGACAGCACCCTGGCCCGCTGCTACGGGACGGAGCTGATCCAGGAGCGCCACCGTCACCGCTATGAATTCAACAATGATTTCCGGGACGCCCTGACTGCGGCCGGACTGACCCTCTGCGGCACCTCGCCGGACGGAAGACTGGTGGAGGCTGTGGAGCTGTCTGAGCTGCCGTTCTACGTGGGCGTGCAGTATCACCCGGAGTTCAAGAGCCGTCCGAACCGGCCCCATCCGCTCTTTGTCGGGCTGGTTCGCGCCGCGCTGAAATAAACAGGATCTGGAGGGTTATCAAATGGCAAGCTGTGCAATCGTAGGAATCAACTGGGGCGACGAGGGCAAGGGCCGCATGGTCGATCTGCTGACCGAGCGCTATGATTACGTCGTCCGCTATCAGGGCGGCGGCAACGCCGGCCACACGGTGGTGAACGACCGGGGCAAATTTGCCCTGCATCTGCTCCCGTCCGGCGTATTCCGTGCCGGAGTCGTCAACATCCTGGGCAACGACGTGGCGCTGGATCTGGAAAACCTTTGGAACGAGATCGAGACCCTGCGCGCCTCCGGGGTGGAGATCACGCCGCAGAATCTGAAGATCAGCGAGCGTGCCTCGATCCTTCTGCCCTGGCACCGGGAGCTGGACGCCCTGGAGGAGGCCCGGCTCAAGGACAAGAAATACGGCTCCACCAAGCAGGGCATCGCGCCCTTCTACTCGGACAAGGCCCAGAAGAAGACCCTGCTCGCCGGGGAGCTGCGCTACCCCGCCCATCTGCGGGAGCATCTGGACGAGCTGCTGGAATGGAAGAATCTGATCCTCACCGGCGTCTATGGGGCGCAGCCCTTCACCCGGGAGTCCCTTTTGAGCTGGCTGGAGGACTACGGCGAGAAGCTCAAGCCCTACCTCTGCAACGTAGCCGTGGAGCTGCGGGAGGCCCAGGCCGCCGGCAAGCGCATCCTCTTTGAGGCCCAGCTGGGCGCGCTGCGGGATCTGGACTGCGGCATCTACCCCTTCACCACCTCCTCCCACGCGCTGGCCGCCTACGCACCGGTGGGCTCCGGCGCGCCCTGGCTGAAGGTGGACGAGGTGCTGGGCATTGCCAAGGCCTATTCCACCTGCGTGGGCGAGGGCCCCTTCACCTGTGAGATGTTTGGGCCGGAGGCGGACGCCCTGCGGGAGGCAGGAGCCGAATACGGCGCCAAGACCGGACGTCCCCGCCGGGTGGGGCCCATCGACCTGGTGGCCACGCGCTACGGCGTGCAGATGCAGGGCGCTACCGCCCTTGCGCTGACGAAGCTGGACGTGCTGAGCTATCTGGATCGGATCCCGCTGTGCGTTCAGTACGAGCTGGACGGCGTCCGGACAGACGAGTTCCCATTCCCGGCTGCGCTGGGCAGCGCCAAGCCGGTGATCGAATACATGGACGGCTGGGGCTGTGACATTTCAGCCGTCCGCAGCTGGGAGGAGCTGCCCGCCCAGGCCAAGGCCTACGTTTTGCGCATCGAGCAGGCCGTGGGCTGCCACATTCAATACGTATCCGTCGGCGCGGAAAGAAACGCGTTCATCGAACGATAAACAGGAGGTATTATCATGGAAAAGCTGGAAATGCTGTACGAGGGCAAGGCGAAGAAGGTCTACGCCACTGACGATCCGGAGCTGCTGATCGTGGACTACAAGGACGACGCCACCGCCTTCAACGGAGTCAAAAAGGGAACCATCGTGGGCAAGGGCGTCATCAACAACCAGATGAGCAACCGCCTGATGCAGCGCCTGGCGCGGGGCGGCGTGCCGACCCACTTCGTCAAGGAGCTCTCCGAGCGGGAGACCCTGGTCAAGCGCGTCAAGATCGTCCCCCTGGAGGTCATCGTGCGAAACATCTCCGCGGGCTCCTTCGCCAAGCGCTACGGCGTGGAGGAGGACATCGTCTTCGACCAGCCCACCATCGAATTTTCCTACAAGAACGACGAGCTGGGCGATCCGCTGATCAATTCCACCCACGCCATGGCCCTGCATCTGGCCACCGCGGAGGAGCTGGATACCATCCGGCGCTACGCCTTCCGGGTCAACGAGCTGCTGCGGGAATTCTGGGCCTCCTGCGGGATCACCCTGGTGGACTTCAAGCTGGAATTCGGCAAGCTGGCCGACGGCACCATCATCCTGGCTGACGAGATCAGCCCCGATACCTGCCGCCTCTGGGACAGCGTGACCAAGGAAAAGCTGGACAAGGATCGCTTCCGCCGCGACCTGGGCGGCGTGGAGGATGCCTACGCGGAGGTCATGCGCCGTCTGCGTGAGCATGATGAATAAGGCTGTCACAGACCGCGGCATTCACGAGGAATGCGGCGTATTCGGGATCTATTCCTCCGCCCTGGCGGATCTTGCGCCCCTGGTCAGCTTCGGCCTGCACGCCCTGCAGCACCGGGGGCAGGAGAGCGCCGGGATCGCCCTGAACAACGACGGCGTCTTCCGGGCCTGCCGGGACGTGGGTCTGGTGAGCGAGGTGTTCAGCCGGGAAAAGCTGGACGCTCTGGGGCAGGGCCACATCGCAGTGGCCCACGTGCGCTACGCCACCACCGGCGCGGACAAGCTCCGCAACGTCCAGCCCCTGCTGATCAACCACCACAAGGGCAGCATGGCCCTGGCCCACAACGGGAACCTGACCAACGCCTTTGAGCTCCGCACGGAGCTGGAGCAGCGGGGCTCTATCTTCCACACCACCACGGACTCCGAGGTCATCGCCTATGTGATCGTGGGGCAGCGGCTGCGCTGCGGCAGCATCGAGGCCGCCGTCTCCGCCGCCATGGACGTGATCCAGGGCGCGTATTCCCTGGTGATCGGGTCTCCCACCAAGCTGATCGCGGCCCGGGATCCCCACGGCTTCCGGCCGCTCTGCCTGGGCAAGCGGGCCGACGGCTCCATCGTGGCCGCCTCGGAAAGCTGTGCGCTGGACGCGGTGGGCGCGAGCTTCCTGCGGGACGTGGAGCCCGGCGAGGTGGTGACCGTGGACGAGCGCGGCCTGCATTCGGATCGGAGCCACTGCGGCCAGGTACGGCGCAGTATGTGCGTCTTTGAATTCATCTATTTCGCCCGCCCGGACTCGGTGCTGGACGGAAAAAGCGTCTGCCTCGCCCGGCAGCGGGCGGGAGAGTTCCTCGCCCAGGAGCACCCCGTGGACGCCGACGTGGTGGTGGGCGTGCCGGACTCCGGGCTGGACGCGGCCATCGGCTACGCCCACGCCTCCGGGATCCCCTACGCCATCGGCCTGACCAAGAACAAATACATCGGCCGCACCTTCATTGCGCCCACCCAGAGCGAGCGGGAAATGGGCGTCAATCTCAAGCTCAACCCCATCCGCAGCGTGATCGAGGGCAAGCGGGTGGTGCTGATCGACGACTCCATCGTCCGGGGCACCACCTGCCGCCGCACGGTGGAGATGCTGCGGCGGGCCGGCGCAAAGGAGATCCATATGCGCATCAGCGCGCCCCCCTTCATTGCCCCGTGCTACTACGGCACCGACATCGACAGCGCAAAGGGCCTGATCGCCAATCAGTACACCGTACCGGAGATCGCAAAGCACATCGGCGCGGACTCCCTGGGCTACCTCAGCCTCACCCACGCCAGATTGCTGACCGGCGAGGACAGCGGCTTCTGCACCGCCTGCTTCGGCGGGGAGTACCCCACGGATATTCCGAAGCCCGGCAGCAAATCCCGCTTTGAACGACCCATCCACGAAAAATAGACAGGAGAGGCTACCATGTACGACAAATACGAATCCCCCTTATCCACCCGCTACGCGTCCGACTATATGCTGAGGCTCTTTTCCCAGCGGACCCGCATCGAGACCTGGCGGCAGCTTTGGACAGAGCTGGCCGCGGCGGAGCACGCCCTGGGTCTGCCTGTGAGCGAGGAGCAGGTGACGGCGCTGCGGGAGCATATCACGGACATCGACTTTGACGTTGCGGCCGCCCAGGAGAAAAAGGTGCGCCACGACGTGATGGCCCATGTGTACGCCTACGGCCAGGTGGCCCCCTGCGCCGCGGGCATCATCCACCTGGGCGCTACAAGCTGCTATGTCACCGACAACGCGGACCTGATCCTCTACCGGGACGGTCTGCGCTATCTGCGGGGTGAGCTTCTGAAGGTGATCTCCAATCTGGCAGACTTTGCGGAACGCTGCAAGGCCATCCCAACCCTGGGCTACACCCACTATCAGCCCGCCCAGCCCACCACCGTGGGCAAGCGGGCCACCCTTTGGATGCAGGATCTGATCTCCGACGTGGAGGAGCTGGATTTCGCCATCGACGCCATCCGCTTCCTGGGCTGCCGGGGCGCCACCGGCACCGAGGCCAGCCTGCTGGATCTGTTCGACGGAGACGGGGAAAAGGTGGAGGAGCTGAACCGCCGGCTGGCGGCAGCCTTCGGCTTTACCCGCTGCTTCGACGTCTGCGGCCAGACCTACCCCCGCAAGCTGGACAGCCGGATCCTCAACGCCCTGTCCTCCGTGGCCCAGAGCTGCTACCGCATGGCCAACGATATCCGTCTGCTGCAGCATGACCGTCAGCTGCAGGAGCCCTTTGAGAGCACCCAGATCGGCTCCTCCGCCATGCCCTATAAGCGCAACCCCATGCGAAGCGAGCGCATTTGCTCCCTGGCCCGCTATCTGATGGCGGACGCCGCCAACGCGCCCATGACCGCCTCCACCCAGTGGCTGGAGCGCACTCTGGACGATTCGGCCAACCGCCGGATCTCCATGCCGGAGGGCTTCCTCTGCGCCGACGCGATCCTGCGTCTGGCGCAAAACATCACGAACGGTCTGCGGGTCAACGAGGCCATCGTGGACAAGACCATCCGGGAGTACCTTCCCTTCCTGGCCACCGAAAATCTGATGATGGAGGCCGTCAAGCGGGGCGGAGACCGGCAGGCCCTCCACGAAGTCATCCGCCGCTGCTCCATGGAGGCCGCCCGGAAGCTGCAGAACGGAGAAGCATCCGATCTGATCCAGCGCCTGGCAGCCACCGGTGAATTCGGCATGACGGAGGCTGAAATGCTGGAGCTGCTCTCCCCGGAGAACTATATCGGCCGCTGCAAGGAGCAGGTGGAAGCCTTCCTGGCACGCAACCGCAGCGTCTTTGAATCCGCAGAGGGCGGCAGCGCGGAGCTGAACGTGTAGGGAGGCGGCAGGCATGGATTACCGCACCGAGCACGACAGCATGGGCGAGATGCAGGTTCCCGCCTGGGCCCTCTGGGGGGCGCAGACAGAGCGCTCCCGCCGCAACTTCCCCATCGGCGTCGGCCTGGAAACGATGCCCACTGAGATCATCCGCGCCTTTGCCCAGATCAAAAAGGCCGCCGCGCTAACCAACCGCGCCCTGCTGCCCGAAAAAATGACCCAGGCGCAGTGCGACGCCATCTGCGAAGCGGCGGACGCCATCCTGGACGGCGCTCTGGCGGAGCATTTTCCGTTGGTGGTCTGGCAGACCGGCTCCGGCACCCAGACGAACATGAACGTCAACGAGGTCATTGCCAACCGGGGCAACGCCCAGGCCGGCAAGCGGCTGCTGCACCCCAACGACGACGTCAACCGCTCCCAGTCCTCCAACGACACCTTCCCCACCGCCCTGCACGTGGCGGCGGCGATGGCCGTGGAGCAGAGGCTGCTCCCGGCTATGGACGAACTGATCGACGCCCTGCGCCGCCTGGAGGCAGAAAACGAGGACGTGCTCAAGATCGGCCGCACCCATCTGCAGGACGCCACGCCGCTGCGCTTCTCCCAGGAGATCTCCGGCTGGCGGGCCAGCCTGGAGCAGGATCGCAGGATGCTGACGGCTTCCCTGCCGCCGCTGAAGGAGCTTGCTCTGGGCGGCACTGCCGTGGGCACCGGGCTGAACGCGCCTGCAGGCTTTGACGCCATGGTGGCGGAGAAGCTCTCCGCGCTCACCGGCATGGCCTTTAGCTCCGCGCCAAACAAATTCCACGCGCTGACCAGCCTGGACGAGCTGGTGTTCGCCCACGGGGCCATGAAGGCCCTTGCAGCCGATCTGATGAAGATCGCCAACGACGTGCGCCTGCTGGCCTCCGGGCCCCGCTGCGGCCTGGGGGAGATCACGATTCCGGACAACGAGCCCGGCTCCTCCATCATGCCGGGCAAGGTCAATCCGACCCAGTGCGAGCAGGTGACGATGGTGGCAGTCCAGGTCATGGGCAACGACGCGGCCATCGGCTTCGCGGCCTCCCAGGGCTATTTTGAGCTGAACACCTTCCTGCCGGTCTGCGCCTACAACTTCCTGCAGTCCGCCCGGCTGCTGGCGGAATCCATGGCGGCCTTTACGGAACGCTGTGTCAGCGGCATTCGGGCGGATCGGGCCCGCATGGGGCAGAACGTGGAGCGCTCTCTGATGCTGGCAACGGCCCTGTCCCCCCACATTGGATACGAAAACGCCGCACGGGTGGCACAGCTTGCTTCGGCGCAGGGGATCTCCCTGCGGGAGGCCTGCGCCGCGCTGGGCTTTCTGAGCCCGGAGCAGTTTGACAAAGCCGTCCGCCCGGAGCAGATGGTATGATTCTCGAAACAAAAAGGAGCTTCCGGGCCAAAAACGGCAAAAGGGCCGATGTAGGCATCGGCCCCTACGGACTGCTGAACAGATAGACAGAAAAGGAGAATCACTATGGACTATGCAAAAGAATCCCTGCGGCTGCACGGGGAGCTGCGGGGAAAGCTGGAGATCACCCCCCGGGTGAAGGTGGATTCCAAGGAGGCCCTCAGCCTGGCCTACACCCCCGGCGTGGCGGAGCCCTGCCTGGAGATCCAGCGCCATCCGGAAAAGAGCTATGAGCTCACCCGGCGCTGGAACACCGTGGCCGTGGTCACCGACGGCACCGCGATCCTGGGCCTGGGCGACATCGGCCCCGAGGCAGGTATGCCGGTGATGGAGGGCAAATGCGTCCTCTTCAAGGCCTTCGGCGGGGTGGACGCCATCCCCCTCTGCGTCCGCAGCAAGGACGTGGACGAGATCGTGCGGACGATCTGGCTGCTCTCCGGCTCCTTCGGCGGCGTCAACTTAGAGGACATTGCCGCCCCCCGCTGCTTTGAGATCGAGCGGAAGCTCCAGGAGCTCTGCGATATTCCCATCTTCCACGACGACCAGCACGGCACCGCCGTGGTGGTGGGCGCGGCGCTGATCAACGCGCTGAAGGTGGTCGGCAAGCAGATGGAGCAGGTACACGTGGTCATCAACGGCGCAGGCTCCGCGGGCATTGCCATCGGCAAGCACCTGCTGAACCTGGGCGTGCGGCATTTGAAGCTGGTGGACCGCTGCGGCATCCTCTGCGAGGGCACGGATATGAACCCCGCCCAGGCGGAAATGGCCGAGAGGACCAATCCTGAGCATCTGAGCGGTACGCTGGCGGACGCCATGCGGGACGCGGACGTGTTCGTCGGCGTCAGCGCGCCGGGGGTCGTCTCCCAGGAGATGATCCGCTCCATGGCCAAGGATCCCGTGGTCTTCCCCATGGCAAATCCCGTTCCGGAGATCACCCCGGAGCTTGCCCGGGCTGCGGGCGCTGCCGTGGTGGGGACCGGACGCAGCGACCAGCCGAACCAGATCAACAATGTGCTGGTCTTCCCCGGCCTGTTCCGCGGCGCTCTGGACGTGCGGGCCAGCCGGATCAACGAGGCCATGAAGCAGGCCGCCTCCTACGCCCTGGCCGGACTGATCTCCGACGGGGAGCTGGACGCGGAGCACATCATCCCGGCCGCCTTCGATCCCCGTGTGGGCCCTGCCGTGGCCGAGGCCGTGAAGCGGGCCGCCGTGGAGAGCGGCGTGGCCAGGATCTGACCGACAAGAAACAGCGAACAAGCGCAAGAAAACGGAGTCTGCCTGCCGCAGACTCCGTTTTTTGCGCCCCTTTGACGCTTATTTGTGTTCTTCCAGGAAGCGGACAAAGTCCTCTGCGGGAAGCGGCCGGGAGAAATAGTAGCCCTGGATATAATCGCAGTCCATTTTCTTCAGCAGATCCACGGCGACACGGGTCTCCGCGCCCTCCACCACGAGCTGCTTCTCAATGCTCCGCATCATATGCACCGTATGCTCCAGGATCATCCGCCCGTTTCTGGAGGAGACCTCGTCCAGCATACTCTTATCGATTTTGATCAGCTTCAGCGGGAAATGATTGACCCGCTGGATGCTGGAATATCCAATGCCATAATCGTCCAGCGCGAAGGTATAGCCCATGCGGATCAGCTCATGGACATTCTCCATCACCACCTCGCTGATGTTCTCAAAGGTCGTTTCGGTGATCTCCAGATTGACATGGCGCGGATCTACGTTGTATTTTTGCTGCAAATGACGGATCTTTTCCGGAAGCACGCTCTGCATACACTGGGCCACGGACAGGTTGATCTCTATGTATTCCAGCCCCAGGGCCTCCAGGTCATGCTCGGAAATAAAGCGGAACACCTGCTCCAGCACCTCGTCGCCGATGTGGACGATCAGGCCCAGCTCCTCCGACGCGGGAATAAAGATGCCGGGAGAGATCAGACCGAATTCCGGATCCACAATGCGGGCCAGGGCCTCCGCAGAGTGGAAGCAGCCCGTACGGACGTCGTAGATCGGCTGGTAGTGCATCACGATATTCTGTTCCTGGATGGCGCGTTTGAGGATCTCCTCCATGTGCGAGCGGATGGCAAAGACCCGGGAGGAAACGAGCTCCTTTGCCTGGAAGGTGTTCTCCCTGCCGCTGTCGAAGGTATAGAACATATGGCCCAGGCTGATGATGTCCTCCGCCTTCTTCAGATCATCCGGGCAGCGGATCAGGCACACCTGCGGCTCGAAGCGAACGCCGTTGGCCGCGTATTCCTGCAGCCGGATCCCAAGCTCCGCATACAGGCGGTCTCCGATCGACTCCATCTCCTTCTCGTCCTTGTCCACGATCAGATAGATCGTGCCCGGACGTTCGAAGTAGAGCTCCACGTGGTTCGGGTGATTCCAGGGAAGGGCGCGCAGCGCATTTCCGATCTCGGACACATAATCGTTGTACTTGTGCTCCCCCAGGAAGCTGAGGATCTCCCGGGAATTCGGCAGCCGAATGACGACGATGGCCACCTGCTCGCCGGAGCGAAGGATATTGCGGAGATCCTCCCGGTAGGATTTCCAGCTTTCCATGCCCACCATGCTGTCCATGCGCTCCTCCGGGCGCATCACCGACAGCATGACGCCCATAATCCCAAGGCCGTTGCAGAACATTTCCAGCAGGAGCTTGGGCTTGAAAAACTGGACCGCAACAGCGAAATAGGACAGCAGATACATACACAGCAGAGAAACCCACTTGTTCTTCGCAAGAAAGCGCTTGGAATAGATGCAGTAGCCCAGGCCGCCGATGCCGTACAGCGCGGCCATGATGTAGATCATCGGCATCAGCACGCCCCGCGCATATCCTGCCTCAGACGTAACGGAAAAAATGGTATGGGTAAAGATGTTCTGGATCAAAAAAGCGACGATCAGAACATACGGCAGACTGATGACGAACTTGATCCGTTTTTTCTGGATCAGCGAGGTCATGCGGGTCAGAGACAGAAGGAACAGCAGGATTACAACGTTTGTAAGGTTGTGGAGGGAAAGGTAGACGTAGCCCAGCACCTCATCCAGCAAGCGCTCTGCGTCGGTCAAAGGCAGCTGATAGGACAGAATCACCATGATCAGATCCGCCACAGTGCTGATCAGCGACAGTACGGTCATCGCAAGGAAGAGGCGATTGGCGTTTCCCTTGGTCATCTTTCTGGAATAGCAGACGATCAGGATCATAGTGAACAGAGGGATGGCGCAAATATGAAAATAGATCTCTTTCATACCGATCCCTCTCTTTCTTTCGGATTATTTTCGATGGTGCGTTCCGACCGCTTCTTACATTGTCAGCGTCAGATTGTTCAGGCCAAGGGTGTTGATATAAAAGGCTTCCTTCGTCATGCCCATCACCATACGCAGGCCGATGTGGGCGGCAGGGTCGTCGGAATGATGCAGCTCCAGATACTTGGTCGGGTCGAAGCTGACGCAGTTATCCCGGATGCGGATGACCCGGCTGTCCTGCTCCAGCACCAGGCGGACGTCTACGTTGTGCTCCCGGCTGTCCTTGGTGAAGCCGTGCTCAATGATGTTGACTGTCATTTCCTCCACGCTCAGGCCGATCAGCATGGCGGTTTTCCGGTCGATCTCCCGGGATCTGCAGAACGCGCAGATCTGCTCGGAGGCCTCTACCGCCTCCTCCGCAGACTGGATCGTGCGCTCGAAGCACTGCTCCGGCGCGGCGCCGAAGGTCGGATCCAGCATACTGTAGGCATCGGCGGACAGGGAGAAGCCGCCATGATGCCGCCAGACCAGGACGGAGAAGCTGAGAAGCGTGGCCGTCTCGCCGCAGACGAAGCCGAGCCAGATGCCGGTCACGCCGAGGAAACGGCTGAGCAGATAGGCAAAGGCCACCGGGTAGACGAAGTTCTGCAGGACGGAAATCAGCTCCGTGAGCCGCAGGCGGTTGACACCCTGGTAGTAGTTCTTGAAGGTGGAGTTCAGCGAGGAGGGCAGGATGGACAGCACAAACAGCCGCAGACCGAAGACCGCGATGGCTTTCGCGCCCACGTCCTGGCCCAGGAACAGGGTGATCAGCGGCGTGGCGGCCAGCAGACCCACCACCGTAACGGCCACATCCAGCACCACGGCGCTGCGGGTCATGACCCGCACCAGCTCCCGGATGGAGGTTCTGTCCCGATCCGCATAGAAGATCGCCGCCAGCATCATGGCCACCGAGCCCGTGCCGGAGCCGAAGCAATAGCAGATATTGCCCACTGTGGAGATCACGGAATAGGCGGCGACCGCAACCGTCCCCTCCACGCTCAGAAGCAGACGGTTCAGCAGGAATACCAGGAACACCATGCTGATCTGATTCACCACCGTGGGAACGCCGTAGGAGGCCAGCTCCCGACATACCTTCCGCTGAAACAGCCGGGGCCGGAGGCGGAACATACAGTCCTTACGCAGGAAGACGCCTGCGCCCACCCCAACGGCAATGTAATAGCTCACGGTGGAGGCCAGGCCCATGCCCAGCGTCCCGCCCTCGAATACGAACACGTTCAGAAGATCCAGGGCGATGTCCGCCGCGGTCATGGCGATCACTGCCGCCACAAGCCTGGTACGGCTGCCCAGCAGCTGCATATAGGGCACCATGATCTGGGCGCAAAGGAATGCGGGCGCGCCGATGATAAAGCCGGTGATATAGTCCTTGGTCAGCCCGAAGACCGGGTTGTTCGGGCCGGGCTCCCCCGCGCCCAGCAGGCTCGTCAGCGGGCCCAGGAACAGGAACACCAGGATCAGACCCACTGCGGAGATCCCGGCTGCCAGCAGCACAGACACCGTGTAGCAGGCGTCGGTGGCCTCCCGGTCCCCCGCGCCGACGGTCTTTCCGCACATGACCTGCACGCCCGAGGAGATCAGACTGCCGAAGGCGGCAAAGACCAACAGCAGCGGGCTTGCCAGCCCGTAGGCGCTCATGGCATCCACCCCGAGAAAGCGGCCGATCATGATACTGTCGATCAGCATACAAAGGGTCACGGTCATGGAGGAAACGATCTGGGTCACCAGCATCTGCCGGAACAGCTTTTTTATCATCTCAGTTCACTTCCCTGTCAGAGTTCTCTTCCGTCTTCGGCTTTGTGATCCGCTTTCTGCCGGGACGGATCGCGTTCTGGGGGCACACCAACACACACAGATGGCAGCCGACGCAGCGTTTGCCGTTGAGCATCGGCCTCCGCTCCCCGTTCAGACGGATGGCCTGGTGGCCGCCGTCCGCGCAGGAGATGGCGCAGCGGCCGCAGCCGACGCATTTTTCCCGCAGGAATTTCGGCAAAACAACGGTATCCCGCTCCAGGACGTCCGTCGTCTCGCTGACGGTGCTCAGCGCCAGGCCCACGGCCTCCTTTACGCTTCGGAAGCCCTTCTCCGCCAGATAGTAATTCAAGCCGGCCTTCAGATCCTCTATGATCCGGTAGCCGTACTGCATGACAGCCGTGGTGACCTGGATGCTTCCCGCACCCAGGAGAATGAAGTCCAGGGCATCCCGCCAGGTCTCCACCCCGCCCATGCCGCTGATATGCATTCCGGCCAGGGCGGGATCCTGCCCCAGCTCCGCCAGAAAGCGCAGAGCAATGGGCTTCACCGCGTTTCCGCTGTAGCCGCCCACGGCTGACATCCCGTGCACCGCAGGCGCGGAGACGTAGGTATGGGGATTGATCCCGGTGATGCTTTTGATGGTATTGATGGCCGCGAGCCCGTCTGCGCCGCCGCGCCGGGCAGCCTCCCCTGCGGGGAGCATGGAGGCCACGTTTGGCGTCAGCTTTGCAAGGATCGGCAGCTTTGTCCCCCGCCGGGCTGCGGCGGTGAAGCGCTCCACCAGCTCCGGGACCTGGCCGATATCCGAGCCCAGGCCCCCGTCCGCCATATTGGGGCAGGAGAAGTTCAGCTCAATGGCGTCCGCGCCGCTTTGTTCGCATTGGCGCGCCAGCTCCTCCCACTCGGCGTCGTTCTGCCCCATAATGGAGGCCAGAATGAATTTGGTGGGATAGTTCTGCTTCAGACGGCGGAAAATAATCATGTTCTCCGCAACGCTGTGGTCGGAGAGCTGCTCGATATTCTTGAAGCCGATGATGCTGCCGTTGTCCCCGGTGATGGCGGAGAATCGCGGCGAAGCCTCATGGATCTCAAAGGAGCAAATGGTTTTGAAGCAAGCGCCTGCCCAGCCCGCCTCGAAGGCCCTGGCGCACATATCGTAGGTGCTGGCAACCACCGAGGAGGAAAGCAGGAAGGGGTTCTCCAGCGGAACGCCGCAGAGCTCCGTGCGAAGGAGACCTTCGTCCTCCGGAAGGGGCAGCTCCAGCCTGGGGCGCAGTTCCTCCCGAAGCCGCAGCATCAAGCCTTGGATCGGAACCTCATGGGGCCGGACGCAGGCTGCCTCGCAGGGCGCGTCACAGCCCCGGCAGCAGTCGGACTCCGGGAGCCTGAGCGCCGCCGTCTTGTCATTGCGAAACCAGATGCCCCGCAGCAGCGCGGCAGGGTCGAGCCGGGTGCAGGCGGAGCTGCAGGGCGCGTCCTGGCAGAGCACACAGCGGATCATATCGGAACGTGACAAGATGCTTTCAAACATTGTTCTCTCCTCCTGCGCGTCGTTCGGTGTCGTGGGGAAGCCTGCAGCGGCGAGGGACGGCGAAGGGCTAACCCGGCGCGCCGCTCACACGCTCCAGAAAACGGCGCATACCGTCTACGAGCTCCATCTTCGGTTCCAGGCCGGTGAAGCCCAGGGGAACGAGCTTATTCGTGCCGTGGTAGTCGCTGCCGGCGGTGACGTAGAGCCCGCAGCGCTCCGCCAGGGCAAGCAGCTCCGCCCGGAGCTTTTCGGAAAAGCCGGAGTAGAACGCCTCCACGCCCTGCAGGCCGAAGGCCATCAGCTTTTTGACTCTCTCCTCCAGCGCCGGCCCGAGGATCAGCTCATCCCCGCTGCCGTAGCAGGGGTGGGCCAGCACCGGGATACCGCCGCTGCCCAGGATGCCGGCAATGGCCTCCTCGGGGCGGATGTACTCCGAACGGATCCGAAGCTGATCCAGATAGTCCTTGATGGCGATCTCCTTCGTGGGGGCAAAGCCGTGCTTCACCATCAGATTGCCGATGTGGGGCTTGCCCGGATTGTCCAGCGCCAGGAGCGCTTCCAGCTCCGCTTCCGGGAAGGCAAAGCCGAACTGGGTCTTCAGATAGTCCAGCCGCATCCGGAGCTTACGCATCCGGATGCTGTGGCCGTGGGCCACCGTGGATCGGATCGCCTCTGTTTTCGCGTCATACCCATAGCCGAGGATATGGTATTTCCCTTCTTCATCCCTGCAGGAAAACTCCACGCCGGGGAGGAAGCGCGGATCGTCCGCCCCCCGCAGCGCCTGGATCTGCTCACAGCCCTTGATCGCGTCATGGTCGGTGAGGGAAAACAGCTCCAGCCCGGCCGCACGGGCGCACTGCAGCAGCGCCTCCGGCGTATCGGTGCCGTCGGAGACCGTGGAATGGGTATGCAAATCAATCTTAGTCGGGATCCGCACCGTATTACCTCTTATCTCGTATTATCTCGTCAGTAGATCGTCACGGAGGTGCCGGGAGTGATGGTCTGGAGGATCTTGATCATGCTTTCCTCGGAAACACCCACACAGCCGCCGGTGGGGTAGTCCGGCCCCTTCCAGCAGTGCAGGAAGATCGCGTTGCCCGCGTACGGCGCGCAGGAAGCGTTGTATCCCAGATCCAGGAGGTAGGCATACGGAACGGTATAGTCCGCCAGATGCTCGTCCTCGCTGTAGTCGTTGTCCGGGTCGTCGCTCTTGTAGATCAGGGTATTATACTTTTTGCCGTTGGAGCCGGTGGCGCACCAGTACATATCGTCGGTGACCTGGGTGTAGGGCAGCAGGCTGCCCGGATCCTCCTTGATGCCATAGGCCTCGCCCACCGTCCAGGTGCCGAGGGGCGTTTTGGTATCGCCCTCAGACTGCTTGCCGGGGCCGTTTTTGCCCACCACGGCATCGCAGGAGAAGACCTCCACGTATTTGCCGCCCTGGGCCTGATAGACCGTCAGCTTGGCATGAAAATCCCCGTCGATGGCCGTCTCGATGCCGATGCGGTATTCGCCGCTGCGCTCCTCGGAGATGGGCTGGCCGAACAGGGTCTTCCTGACCTCCTCCTGGGAAATGACGTTCTTGTAGCACTTGTATTCGGCGGTCAGCTCCTCCATCGTCACGGCGGTATCCGCCAGCTCCTCCAGGGCCGCATTGGCCTCCGCCAGGTCGCTCTGGGTCTGGGTGAGCTTGCCCTCGCATTCCTGCAGCCGGGTTTGGAGCGTATCCCGCTCCGCCTTCACGTCGGAAAGCTCCCGCTCCAGCTGGGCAAGCTGCGCCTGGAGCTTCTGGGCTTCCGTCTCCGACGGCGATGCCTCGTGCTTTGTCGCCTTGGTGGTTTCGGCGCTTGTTTTGGCGTCCGTGCAGGCGGCGAAGCTCAGCATCCAGGCCAAAATGATCCCCGCCACAAGAAGTGTTTTCAGCGTTTTGTGTTTCATGCTCCCAGCCTCCCGGATATTACACGGTTTTCTTGATCCGCAGGATGTTCTGCCCGCGGCAGTATTCGTAGCTCACATCGTCCATGATCTGCTTGGTCAGGAAGATGCCCAGGCCGCCGATGTCCCGCTCCTCCGCGGGGAGGGTCACGTCCGGATCCTGCCTTGCCAGCGGGTCATAGGGGACCCCGTGATCCAGGAAGGTGATCGTAACTGTGACCGGTTCCTCCGAGACCTCGAAGCGCACCGTGGCCTTGCCGGTCTCCGGCCTGTAGGCGTAGCTGGCAATGTTGACGAAGATCTCCTCCACAGCCAGATTGATCTGCATCAGCGCCTTCGGGGTACAGTTGGTGCCTGCGAGCCGCTCCTCCAGAAAGGCGATCACGTCATCCAGATTCTCCTTGACCGCCTCAAGCTCCAGCTCGTTCCGGTCGAACATCAGCGTATCCGTCTTTTCCAGCAGCTCCAGCAGCTCTGATCTCCAGAGCTCGATCTCTGCCCGTTTCTTCTCGTCGTCCAGGCCGCCGAGGCGGATGGCGCGGCGGAGCAAACGGGAATATCCCAGCACGCGGGCCTTGTCTTCCACCTCTTTGATCTTTGCCTGGCATTGGGTGTCCAGATAGGCCGCAAGGGATTTGCGCCAGAAGCTCCGGCCGGTCTCCCAGTCATAGCCCTGGAATTGCTTGATGGCATCATGGTCGATCTCATAGAAGCCCACAAAGGAGTTGTACATGGACGCCAGCTCGAAGATGGGATTGCCCACCGCAAGGGTGTCCATGTCGATGAGCAGGACCTCGCCGTTTTGCAGCTCCAGGTTCTTGGTATGGTAGTCCCCGTGGATCATGTGGTCGTCGTGGGGCACAGCCTCCACCAGCGACACCAGCTTGTCCCAGGCGCTCTGGGGCAAATAGTTCTGCAAATACGTCACCCAGCTCATCGCCGTTTCCTTCACGTCCGGGAGCTTCCCGGCGGGAACCGGCGTATCGTGGATCAGCCGGAGCATTTTCACGTATTCCGCCACGCACCAATCCAGCTTTTCCGGCTCCTTTGCCAGGATCTCGGCGAAGGAGCTGGCGTTGAGCAGCTCAAACACGGAGCCGTAGCTGTCCCCCACCTTGACCACGTCGTAGGAAATGGCCGTGGGGATCCCCAGGATCAGGGCCAGCTTGGCCACCTCCCGCTCGTGCTGGATATCCTCCAGCGCCTCGGGGTTATTGTAGACCTTGACCACGTTGTCCCTGTCGATGCGGTAGATGGTGCCGTTGGCTCCGTGGCCGATCTCCTCGCAGCCCTCTACGGAGACCACCCGGTAGGCCTTCTCCACCGACATCATGTCGGTAAAGCCGGTCATGTCCAGGATCTCATACACGTCGGCATTGACGTTGACGATACGCAGCGTGGGGTGATCCTTCCGGATCCGCAGAATGACGCGCAGGCCGGCGCTGGAGATATACGCGAGCTCCGCCGCGTCCAGCACGACCTCGCTCTGTCCGTTCACCTGCTGCAGGAGCTCCTGCTCCATCCGGGCCGCGTTGGAGGAGTCGATCCGTCCCTTGAGTTGAACTGTCATAGCGTTCTATTCCTTTCCCTTATACTCCAGGCATAGCATGGTGAGATCGTCGAACTGCTCGGCGTCCTCCACGAACTCGTCCACCTTCCGGCGAACTGTTTTCAGCGTCTGCCTGGGCGTCTCGTTTTTGGCTTCATTCAGTGCTGCGACGGTTCGATCCAGGCCGAAAAGCTGCTGCTTTGCGTCCGTCGCCTCGGGGACGCCGTCCGTGTAGAGGAAGAGCTTGGAGCCCGGCTCCATGGTCAGCTCATATTGGCGGTATCTGAGCCCCGCCATGCCGCCGATCACAAGGCCGTGGCGGTCTTTATACACCTCGAAATCGCCGTTGGGCGCTTTGAGGATCGGGTATTCGTGGCCGGCGTTGGCGGCAGTCAGCTTGCCGGTGGAGATCTCCAGAATGCCCACCCAGGCCGTCACAAACATACTCTCCGGGTTATTGGAGCAGATCGCCTCGTTGGTTTTCGTCAGGATCTCCGCCGGCTGCTGGCCCAGCATGGCGCAGCTCTGCAGGATGATCTTGGAGGCCATCATAAACAGGGCCGCGGGAACACCCTTGCCGGAGACGTCGGCGATCACGACGCAGAGGTGGTCGTCATCCACCAGGAAGAAATCATAGAAGTCGCCGCCCACCTCCTTGGCAGGATCCATGGAGGCAAAGAGGTCGAACTCCGGGCGATCCGGATAGGGCGGGAATATGCTGGGCAGCATGGACGCCTGGATCTTGGTCGCCAGGGAAAGCTCCGTGCTGATCCGTTCCTTCTCGGCGGTGATCTGGGTGATCTGGGTGATGTAGTCCCTCGTCCGCTTGGACAGGGTCGCAAAGGATTCGGCCAGCACCTCGATCTCATCCTTCGTGCGATAGATGGGCTCCATCTCAAACACCCCGTCGCTGCCGCTCAGGGCGTTGATGCGCTTCGTCATATGCTCGATGGGCCGCACCACCTTGGAGGCGATCAGCAGCGCAGCGCCGATCGCCAGCAGGCAGATCACGGACAGCAGCACCACCAGCGTCCGCACCGAGTTCTTCGCGCCGTCCTCGAACGTGGACAGGGCTTCCCCGTTGATGCGGTCATAGTTGCTCAGCAGCGCGGTGGTGGGCTGCCGGGTGATCTCCCGATCCACCACCGAGACGGCCGTCCAGCCCACTGTCTTCATGGGCGCGCCGCACATATAATAGGATTCCCCGTCCACCTCCACCAGGCGGAGCCCGGTGTTGGCCTCCATGGCAGAGCGGACGAAGGCCGCAAGCTGTTGGTTTTTGCTCTCTCGCAGATCGGGGGCGTCGGCGGCGAGCTCCACGCGGAAGCTGCCCTCCTGCTTCGGAGAAAACAGCATCTGCCCGCTGCCGTTGATCACGCAGACGAAGCTGCCCTCGGAGGCCTTGCCGGCCACGTAATCGTTGATCGAGGTGAGGTAGATATCCGCGGCGACCACAGCTACAAGCTTCCCGCCGTCATAGACCGGTGCAGCGCAGACCAGCATGGGCGTGCTGGTATAGGCGTCCATCTCCACCCCTGTGAAGATCAGCTCCCCGGCCTCCACCGCCTGGGTATACCAGGGGCGATGACGGATGTCCAGCGTCAGGACCGCTCCGTCGTCCCCGATGAAGGTGCCGGGGCGGTCGTTCACAAGGACCATGTTCCCGTCGGCAGTGGCCACGTAGACGCTGCTGATGGTGTTGGTGGATTCATACATGGCCACCATGATCTCGCTCATATGGGCTACCAGGCCCAGGGTCTGAGACTGGGACGGATCCACCCCCTGCTCATGGATGAGCTGCGCTGTGGGCGTCCCGTCGTTTTGCGCCGACGGAGGCTCGATGGGATGGTCATTGAAGCTCTCCGAATGGGTGAACAGCTCCGTGGCAAAGGTCTGCAGCGTCAGCACATCGGAGCGGACCTGGGAGAACAGGTCGTCCGCGATATAGGCCTGCAGCTCGGTGGTCTGGGTCATGGTGCTGTTCAGCACCGCCAGCATCGTCTCCTCGGAAACAGCCTCGATGGACTTCTGCTGCCTGTCGTTCGCGTCCTGCACCGTGCGGGTCAGATTCTTCTGCTGGTAGGCGGAAATGGCCAGGAACGCGCCGATCAGCGCAATCAGGAAGAACAGCATGAGATTGAATATCTTCTGCTGCAGGCCCCCGATCTTGATCCCCTTTATGATCTTCATCGGATCGTCAGAATGTCGGTAAAGCCGGTGACCTCCAGGATCTCCATCACAGCCTCATTGACATGGGTCAGCGTCATGCTGCCCTGCTTGTTCATCGCCTTCTGGGCAGCCAGCAGCACCCGCAGGCCGGCCGAGGAGATGTAGTCCAGGTCGGTAAAATCCAGCTTCAGCTCCGTCAGATCGGGTATGAGCTCCATCAGAGCCTTCTCCAGCTCCGGCGCGGTGACGGTGTCCAGCCGTCCCTCCAGAGAAACGGCGGCGGTATTGTTTTCCACGGTTTTGTTGATGTTCAGCATAGCTTTTCCTCACTTCTGAATGTATTTTCTGTTTCTCGGAATCTGTTTCACTTGTTCAGGATCTGCGAAGGTATCCTGAGGACACCGGGAAGGCAAAGTAGGTGTCCGGGTAGGGCTCGTCGGCCAGGGCGAAGTGCCACCACTCGCAATCGATGGGCTGAAAGCCGTTGCGGAGCATCACCCGCTGCAGGCGCATCCGGTTCTCGTACTGTTCGTCGGTGATGCCTCTGTAATCCGGGTGGGAGGCCTCGCTGAACAGGTCGAAGGGGCTGCCCATGTCCACTTCCTTGCCGGTTTTCATATCCAGCAGCGTCAGATCCACCGCGCTGCCGCGGCTGTGGCTGGACTGCTTGGCGATATAGCCCTTTGCAAACAGCTCCTGCTTCTCCAGCTCCGGATAGAAGTAGGGCTTCATGCGGACGTCCTGGTCCTCGATGCCCCAGAGGACGAAGTGCTTCACCGCGCAGGCCGGGCGGTAGGCGTCGAACACCTTGAGCCGGTAGCCCTGGACGATCAGCTCCCCGGCCACGGATTTGAGCGCCCGGGCCGCCTCCTTCGTCAGCAGCGCGACGGGTTCCTCGTAGCCGTCGATGCGCTCTCCGATGAAATTGTAGGAAGAATGATAACGGATCTCCTGCACGATGCTGGGCACAAAATCCGCCAGCACCACAAAGCCGGAGGGATTCATCGTCACACTCTGCTTGTAGTCCATGAAATTGCCTCCCATCATGATCCTTCTGTTATTATATAACAAAAAAATGCAAAAGCAAAGCTTTTTCAAGAAGAAAATAAAAGAAAATCGCCGTTTCCGGCGATTTTCTTTTATTTGCATAGCATAGAAATTTATTCCCGATTCCGTCTCATTCGGGAAGCTCCGTGAAGTAGATGTTGGTAAAGGGCTTGGGCTGCCAGAAGGAGAATCTGAGGTCGTCGTAATCCGCAGTGTTGTAGGGAATCAGGCCAAAGCTGCCCTGGTTCCGGTCGAAGAACAGAGCCCATTCAAATTCCTTGGAGATCACGCAGTGATTTCCTCACCGAAAAAAGTGTAAGCTTCAATGCGCGACGTTTTCTATTTTACAAAATCTTCCGGAAAATGCAGGCTATTTCTTCGGGAAAAATATCATTGAGCATGGATACCCGATATGCACAGGTTGTGGAAAAAGCTGCCAACTGTCAGCGCAGGAAAAAGGGGACCCCACGCGAGCCCAGCGGAGCGGGTCGCGTGGGGAGAAGGAGGAGGGATGCTGCGGATATGGAGTTTTCGCAGTTCTGTAAGGAATCTGCGGAAACGGAATGGAGCAGCATTCTTCCGACGTGGTGCGAATATTGATAACGGACTTGATAAATCGTTGTTTTAACGGAGCTGAATGTACATATTCATCGCACCATTGCTGCCAAAACGCACATTTTTGTTTTCCGCCGTTCTGTTATACAGTAACGGCGAAGGGAGGCGGAGACGCTATGAGATACAAGAAGCAAGAAAAACGGTACCTTGCTCTGGACTACTACGAATGGAAAGAGTTGGTCAACGTGATCAACGAATACCGCAAGTTGGTCATCGACGAGGGCGGATATGTGGATTTCATCAATGAGATCCTGCTCAAGCTCATTGAAGCGCCGACCAAGAAAATCAAGGTTATGGAGGGTTCAAAATGAAAGACGAATTCATCAGCAAGATCGGCGTTTGGGGACAGCGCCATTACAATTATCTGAAGAAGCACAGCCCCGCTGTTATCAACGTCATGCGAATAAAGGGAACGCTGGAACAGTATCTGACTGATCTTGACCGCGACGCGCAGGAAAGCTATGAGATGCTTGTCCGTCAGTACGCAGAGATCGAGGGCGTCACAGAAGCGCTCAAAGCAGCAGATAACCTCGAATGGACGCGCCGCATGAATTCTATCCGCAACCGCGTCGAAGAATTTGTTTTGAGTGATTTCGTAAACGCGTAAACACAGATAAAATGAAGTGAAAACCCAACGAGTAAACGGTAAATGATCCGTACTGTTAGCGTCGGGTGATTCTAACCTTTCACCCGACGCTAACATATTATTTATTGTTCCGCAGTTGAATCAGCTCAAAACACCTGTTGGAGAGCAGGTTAGAGAGACAGAAAGCGTCCGATTCAGGACACCCAAAAGAGCAAATGTGCAGGATGCTGTTGCTGTATTACCAGAGCAGGAAGCATTGCCTGATACAAAAGGCCAAAAACTATTGAACACTTGATAACTGTAGTAAGCGGTTGTCGCTGTTGCGGTAGTACCGTCATAAGTGAATGTTCCCTTAACTGAGACAGAAAATTGCGCTACATCATTAGAATCGTAGTATTGATTTGTTTTGGTTCCAGTAATTGTCGCCCTGTCCAAAATGTGCTGCACAACAGTAATCGTTGTAATACAGTAGCTCCCGTCCTCAAAGTAGGTAATTGCAACACTTTCCGAATTAGTCGGCGTCTCTGCGTTCACGCTTGTCGGGAAAAGACTGACAATCAAGTTAATACAAACCAAGATAATCAACATTCGTTTCATTTTTTGCATCCTCCTACGGTTTTTGTTCTGTTGAATACCAAGTAGTATTCGGGTCATCATAATCATCTCCATAAATAATATAAGTCTTAACAAACTTCGGCTCATGGGAGTTGATAAAATGAACGGCAAGGGCAAAAGCAACACAAAGAACTGCAAACGTGATTGCCGCAGCAACCACATGTCTGCGTTTTCTTCGCTTCTGTTCAGTTCGGATTTCTCCAGGCTCCAGGGAAGCCTGGAGTTGCGCCGCGACAACTTCAGGGGTGCCTATTTGCTCATACAACCCCTTCATGGAGATTGTGTCTGGCAATTCCCGCTCGAGCAACTCGTCCTTCAACCCAGCAAGCAGTGCTTTCCTGTGTTCTTTGCCGCATAGTATTCGCTGTCCAACTTGCTTGCAATAGTGCACAATCTTGTCATTTTTCATGGTCTTGTTCCCCCGTAATGTCTGAAAACAATCGGTCAAGCTCTCGGTATTCCCGCAAGGTTTTTTTCAGGTATTCCGTGCCGCTTTCCGTAATCCGATAATAGCTTCGCGCTCTTCCGTCCACAATGACGCAGGAATCCTCCGCAATGAATTCCTGCTCCTGAAGCCGGAACAACACCGGATAGAGAACGGACAGAGCCAGCGCCCCGCCGCTCTGTGCCGAGATTCTGGAAGAAATCTCGTACCCATACATTGGTCGCTCCCGCAGCATGGCCAGTACAAGCAGCGGACTAACCGCACGCTTATAGTATGCTGAAAAAGAATGGCTTGCCTCTACCACTGCTGCACCTCCTAACTTTTTTCATTTATAGTTATATCACATATAAACAAAAAATCAATATATTGGATTGACATATATATTAAATTGTGCTAAAATAATCAAGGACATCCGGGATGTCATTCGGTAGTTTGGCCTACGCATCGCGAAGCGCAGGCTGCAAAACAATACACGCATAAAGGAGGTATCTTGTATCATAAAAAAAGCAATGGCTCTTGTTCTTGTAGTGTTTTTACTCTTTCAGATGATGCCAATGGTTGAAGCAACGACAAGCAAGGAAGACAAAGAGCCCGGCGGCGAGCGCCCTGCTGCTAGGTATACTGTATGCCGCTCGACTAATCTTTTTGACTCAGGCGGTAATCCTATTGCGACTCTTTCTCCAGGCACTAAGGTTACCTATAGTTCAGGCACATGGACTTTTGGAAATCCTACTGCAATCTATGTATACTATGGATCAACTTATGGGTATGTTCTTTCAAACTATGTTTGTCCTACTTATGATTGTTATAATGTAACAGTATCGTCCACCTACCTTTACACAAATCTGACAGGCAGTAGCTATAACTATAGTTTAAGTTATGGTACATATCTGTACATTCCTGGATATAGTGGTGGCGGCACACGAGTATATGCGCAAATTGCTTCTTCGAGTAATTATGGAGGAGCTGGGTATGTTACTCGCGCAGATGTCTCATGAGTAAGTAAAAACAGAGGGGCAACTGCTCGGTTTCTTAGAAATGAGCTGGTGTCCCTCTGTTGTAAAACCGGTATTGGTGCGTTTTGACTGGAGGTTCCATATGAAGTCTGCCATTCATTCAACGCTGTTCTGCGTGGCAGTTTTTCTTGCTGTGCTTCTTGCTGCCTGCAAGAATGAGACTGTGCCCTCTAAATCCGTGGAAGAGACTCTCCACGTTGCGTCTGTAGAAACTCCTGACTATTACGGGCAGACGTGCAGCTATGACGCTGATAGCCTGTATGAAATATGGCCGGAAGGCGACGGATACCTGCTAAGCACATCGTATGGCGTATACAGGATAGACAACAGCTTTCACCGGACTGATGTGTCCGATATGGAACAAATATACGTGATTTCCCTCCGAAAAGACGGACGGCTTCAAATCGTCGACGGTGAAGATGGCTATGAAATCCGGGCCAAAGACGGCACGATCTTTCCAGTGAAATCAAGAATCGGATCAGCTCCAATCCAGCTCATCCAAGTAGCAAACTCCATCTGGCTTTGCGATGGGAGCGCGTTATATCGAAATGGGGTCGTGCTCGAACTTCCGAGAGACGCAGATTACTACTGGGAAGCCCGTGCTCTGATTGAAACACAAGACGGCCTTTTTGCTTGCCTAAGCCGTTTAGATGCAGCGAGCTATAAACCGATTTCTGGCGTTCTTTTACTCCTTGATGGGACGGAAACATCTCTGACTCCGGAGCACGGACTCGCCTTACCTGCGGAACTTTTGGATGCAAAATCCTGCTGCCCTCCAGAAACCGGTTTAATTGTTTCAGCAGGGAAGCTGTGGCGTCTATCGGGCGACTGTTTTTCCCCTGTGGCCGATTTGAACCATTGCGGTGTGAATTCTGCCAACCTTCTGCGGGTGCTGATGCCAGACTTCAGTACGATCCTCTGTCTGGAAAAGCGGAGCCTTTTGGTGCTGGATTCCCGCGAACAGGCAGCGGAAACCGGGCAACACGACCCGGTGGAGTCGAAGACACTACTGATTGGAACAATCGGCGAATACCCGACCTTTTCGGAATTTATTTCCTATTTCAACCGAACCCACACGGAATGGAAGTTTGACAAAAAAGTGTATACAGATGCTGAGGCGCTGAATCGCGGCCTCCTGACCGGTGAAATCGATTTCGTTGGCGACTCTGACCTGCTGCTTCTGAACAATTATGGGGAAAAGGGATTATTGCAGGATTATACGATTTCAGCCCCTGAAATGATCCAGTCCGATTCTCTTTACCAGAATATGATCAATGGGCTTCAGACAGATGGGAAGCTATATTGTCTGCCAGGACTTTTGGTTCCATGTGTCAGTTTGATGCCCTCCCGTTACTGCGTCGAATCAGATACATTTAATAGTTTATCTGCTCTGACTGTATTTTTGGAAGAGAAGGAACCCGAGGCACTTCGAGAGACAACAAAAGAAGCAATGTTCAGCAGGTGGTTTGAGGCATCCTTACAGCATTGGATCGATTTTGATAATCATACTGCCTGTTTTGACAGTTCGGAATTCATTGCGTTGCTTCGATTCTGCAACCAGTGTGCACAGACCCCGGAGGAAGCTTCGGCTTTTCAAAAAAACGGATCGGATTCAGAAGCAGAAAACACTCTTTTTCAGCTTGACCATCAACTGCGGTATTCTTATGCTGCAGCCTTCAACTATCAGTATTTTAGTTTACCTTTCCCAGAATTGAGCACTATACGCCTGGATGCATTCTTCTATCTGGCAGCCGCAGCGGATACGGATGGGGGTGCCGTCCGTGCTGTTATGGAGACGGTTTTGTTTGACGAGGGATGGCACCGATACATTAGGACGCAATCAAGCTTTTCAAACGCAATTGAATCCGTGTTTCTCAATCGAGAATGGACCGAAGCCGACCAGACACAACGAACGGAGGAGTACCTGTCCAGTTCCGTAATCGTGCCGGAGGCTGAGGTGATTTTTCTCGCTTCCATGGAGACAGTAGATTGCCTTCTAAAAGAAACAAATCGATTCCTAAACGTGAGCACTTCTTTGGATTTTGTTTATTCGGAAGCCCAGGCTTTCTTTAACGGCGACTGTACCGCTGAGGAGGCTGCCCGGCGTATCCAGAACCGAGTGGAGATCTATCTGGCTGAACGAGGTTGATATGAAGAAGCGTTTGTCAGCAAAAAAACCGCATACATTCTTCTTCCTGCTTCCAAGTCTTCTTGGTGTGGCGCTTTTCTTCGTCCTGCCCTTTGGGATGGTGCTTTATTACAGCCTGGTGAACCGGCCTGTGAACGGGGAATTTGTGGGGCTGCAAAACTTCAAAAGCCTGCTGCAAAACAGAGCTTTTCTGCTTGGCGCAAAGAACACCACGATCCTGATCGGCCTCTCGGTACCTCTGGCGGTGCTGCTGCCTTTGAGATTGGCGCTCTGGCTGGAACGGGCGATCCCGATGAAAAGCCATCTTCGCACGGCCTTTCTCAGTCCCATGCTGGTGCCCGTCGCTTCCGTCATTCTGGTCTGGCAGGTGCTGTTTCATCAGAACGGAACCCTCAACGCCTATTTAGGAACCCGTTTGAATTGGTTCCATTCCCCCTGGAGTATTCTCATGGTGCTGCTGCTTTTCCTTTGGAAGAACGTCGGCTACCATACGATCCTGTTTACGGCTGCGCTGGCGGCCATCCCAAAAGCGTATATTGATATGGCAAATTTGGACGGTGCGGGTCGAAGCAGGCAGTTCTTTGCGATCAAGCTCCATTTTCTCGCGCCGACGATCTTTTTCGTGGTTCTGATGAGCCTGATTGCCTCCATGAAACTCTTCCGGGAGGTCTGGCTCCTGACGGGCTCCTATCCCTACGAGACCCTCTACCTGCTTCAGCACTTTATGAACAACACCTACCGCGCCATGGACTACCAGAAGCTCAGCGCCGCTGCATTGCTGCTGGCCGTCGTCATGGGTGCGGGGATCTCCGTCCTGCTGGGCGTGGAATCCCGGCTCGACCGCGACACCGAAAACGAATAAGCATGAAAAAACAACGATTGAAAGACGGCTGCCTCTGGCTGGCGCTTGTCATACTTGCAATTCTGTTCGTCCTTCCGACGGTGCTGACCGTCGTCAATTCCTTCCTTTCCGCCGCGGAGATCGAGCGCAGCTACGGAGCCGCTCTGGGCAGCGGCGGGTACATGAAGGAGCGGATCATCCTGAAGCTGGTGCCCGATATCGTCACAGGGGAGCAGTACAAGACCTTCCTGCTGCAAAGCCCGGAGTACCTGCAAAAGTTCTGGAATTCCGTGCTGTACACGGTTCCCATCACTGTGCTGCAAACGCTGATTTCCGCATTGGCGGCCTACGGCTTTTGCCGAAAACCATCCCGGCTGCGGCGGACGATCTTCTTCGGGTATTTGGTGCTGACCCTGATGCCCTATCAGGTGACCCTTGTGCCGAATTACCTGGGCAGCAAGTGGCTGAAAACCTATGATACGATCTGGGCGATCCTGTTGCCGGGCATTTTCTCTCCCTTTGCCGTTTTTCTACTGACGAAGTACATGCAGCGAATCCCAAAGGCATATCTGGAGGCTGCGCAGCTGGACGGAGCCAATGAATGGCAAATCTTCCGCAGAATCTTCCTGCCCCAGTGCAAAAGCGCCTTGTTTGCTGTGGGGATGCTGATTTTCTTCGACTACTGGAACATGGTCGAGCAGCCAATGGTGCTCCTGGAAAGCGAGGATTTGCAGCCCCTCTCCCTCTATCTGAGCAAAATCAACCAAGGCGAGCTGGGACTGGCCTTTGCCGCAGCTGCGATTTACATGATTCCCTGCCTGCTGCTCTTTGCCAATGGCGAAAAACACCTGGAAGAGGGGATCGTAACGGGAGGCGTCAAATGAAACAACGAACCTGGGTGAAAAAAGCAGCCGTTGTGTTTTTCGCCATGATGCTGCTCCTGACCTTCTTTTCCGGCACGATCCGAAATTGGACCCTGCCGCAGGTCACGACCAAGCCCGTTACCGCCGGCGCCATCACCCCAGTGGTGAGCGGAGCCGGTCTGACGGAGGCCGGAGCCATGACAGAATTAACAGCACAGCACAAAGGCACCGTGCTTGCGCGATTTGCCGCGCCGGGTGAAGCGGTCAAAGCAGGGAACGTGATTCTGAAGCTGGAATACCGGGACGACGGCAGCCTGGCAGCAAAGCAGGCCGAGCTGGAGCAGCAGGAAAAAGCCTATGCCGAGGCCGTGCTGAACGCGTCTCTTACCTCCGACGCCTCCGCATGGACGGAGTATCAGATCATGCGGAACAATCTGGAGGACGCGAAGCAGCGGCAGGCTCGCTGCGAGGAATACACGGAAAAGCGGAACGCGCTCAACGAGCAGCTTTCCGCGGCGAATGATTCGCTGTTGCAAGCGCAGGACGCCTATCACGCAGCCGTGGATGCTGCTGCGGCGGAGGCTGATACTGCACGCGAGGATTTGCTTGCCGCACAGCGGAAACAGGAAAACGCACAGGCAAATTACAACTATCAAGCTTCCGTGAATCCAGAATCGGAGGCCTGCGCCGATGCAAGGGCAGCCCTGGACGCCGCAAACGCAGCGGTCTTGGCCTCCCAGAACCGTTGCTACGAAGCGGATACCCTTCTGCAAGAACTCGTATCACAGCATAAGCCTGCGCTGGACGCGGCGCAGCAGGACGCGGAGTCCTTGAACGCGCAGATTTCGGCGCTGGAAATGGAATACGTCGGCTGTACCGATGAAACAGCCTGCGAGAACGCGGTGCTGTCCGCTAAAAGCGCCCTTGCCGCCTATTATGAACGGCAGCAGAACGCGGCGATACAGGATGAGCTGACAGCAGCGCGGCTTGCGGAGTTGGAAACGCGGATCGGGAAGACGCGGCAGGAGCTTGCCGAACTGGAGGCGAAGCTCGGGGAAACGGACGTATGCGTTGCGTCTGACGGAATCATTGGCAGTCTGCTTGAATCGGATTCGTTTGAGGCAGGCGAAACGCTCGCCTGTCTGCAAAGCACGGAGGCCTTCACCCTGCGCTGCTCCGTTCCGCTCGTGGACGCCGCGCTGCTGACGGTTGGTGATGAGGCTCGGATCACGAACCAATCCGGCGGCGGAAGCAAGGCTGTTTTGACCGCGATTGAGGCGGATCAAACGGATCCCGCGAATCGGAAGACCCTCTGTTTTGCGATCACCGGGTCAAACGCGGCACCGGGACAGTATCTGACGTTAACTGTGGCGCTGAAAACCACCAAGCACGATCTGGTCGTCCCCAATGCAGCGCTCTACAAGGATTCCATCGGGTCATTCGTCTACGCAGTGGAAACAAAAACTACGCCGCTCGGCTCCAGATCTAAGGTACGCCGCGTGGACGTGGAGCTCATACGGCAGGATGACAGCTATAGCGCTATCAGCGGGGAGTTGACCGCACGGGACTACGTTGTGATCCTGTCCAGCGTGCCGCTGTCCGACGGCCAGGCCGTGCGCTTCGGAGATTGAGTCATGCGCAGCAGTACTGTAGGGGCGGTCGGCCGCCCGCCCAAGGAACCGGCCGCAGGGATGCAGAGAATAAGCATTGTCGTTACGCTGTTGCTCGCAGTCGTACTCCTTTTCTCCATCCGTTCCATTCACGCCATCCTATCAAGCCAGACGCTCCAATACGAGGCAGAACGTTGGCGGGGGGCGTCGGAGCAGACCTATTCTCAGGTTTCCGTCTTCTGGAACGAGGGCGAAATGGACGTCTCCCAGGCAGAAACGTTGACAACTGAACTCCGCGCTGCCTTCCCAACGGAAGAAATCCCGCCCTTTGTCACAGCCTGGGGTACAAAAAGCTCCGGTCTCGCCGCCTACGAGCGTCGTACAGCGGAGACGGAGCTGTGGTACGTATCAAAGGATTTTTTTACGCTGCACTCCTTCCCCATGACGGAGGGAGGCGCCGCGAGCTTCGCTTCCGACGGTACCGAGGCAATCCTGAACGAGGCGGCGGCCTATGCGCTCTTCGGCTCCTTTCACTGTCTTGGAGAGTACGTGCAAATCAACGATGCCGGGCGGCGCGTGATCGCCGTACTGAAGGAGCCGGACGACGCGGCAAATAAATCCGCTTTCGGCAATACGCCGCGAATCTATCTACCGATTACGGAGGACGCAGAGGTGAGCTTCTATGAAGCCGTGCTGCCGGAGTATTACGGCGGCTACGCCGCGCAGCGCCTCCAAAACGCAACGGGGCAGGTTGTCACGAGCTCTACGGGCCGCTTCCGTCTGTCCCGCCTATGGAAGAAAGCAAAGTCCTTCTTTCAAGCACCGCCGGAAGCGACGCCGCCCTTCCCACCCTGGGAGCAGGCCGCCCGCCTCGCAGAGCGAAAGCTCTGTGCTTGGCAGTGCATTTTAACCCTTTCAAATATTCTTCTGCTGTGGCTGCTGATCAAATTTGCTTTATTATTATTTGCAAAGAGTTCGCTTAAGAAGCAACGTTAATAATTGGCTCGTGCGAATTGCAAGCGGGAGCGAAAGCTGACAAATATGCATTATTTAGTGTTTTCCATCATCGACAACGCAGGATAATTCTTAATTGCAGAAATGCGACGAAATATCTCATTGCCTCCCGAATAATTGGGAGGCTTTTCTGCTATAAAGCGACGAATAACTTTTTGACGTTTTTGGAAAGATGATACTTTTTTGCCTTTTGTGCTGGCTACCTTTTGAGGGAGTGTTTTCAATTTTTATTTTGAGGTTGCCCTTTTTCCCCTTCTTCGATTGCTACATTATAGAGAAATCTTTTTGAGAAATGTAAACTTTTTGAAAACAATTACGAAAAAGGTTAATTATGAGCCATTCTCGCTGCCTACCTTATGAGGAGACTTTTTCTCACAGCTTAGTTGTGGCCGTTCTCGACTGATTCCTTTTTATCGGTAAAAGTAAATTTTTTGTAAACATTTCGGAAAACGGGTGATTTTTGGTCTTTTTCGCTGGCTACCTTATGAGGGGATCTTTTTTGCAGGCCGATCCGAATGTTGAAAAACGCCGAAAGGCAGAAAGGAGGAATCTGAAATGACAGACGAAGAAAAGAAGCTCTTGCAGGCAAAACACAGGTTGGAAGAAGCACAGATGCGGAATCGCTCGAAGGAACACAAGGCGCGGACGCGGCGGCTGATCCAGGAGGGAGCCATCCTGGAGAAGGTCTTTCCCTGGGCGGCAGGCCTGGATAATCTCGCGGAGCTGGAGGCAAAGCTGTTCGCCATTTCCAGAAGAACGACGCAGGACTGACGAGGCTTTTCCCGAAGGGCGCACTTACTCACCACCGCGAAGCGGCGGTCGTGCGCTCCTGCGGAGAGCCGGAACAATGATCGCGATCCCGAACGGAGGTAATGTTTATCGCGATATTTCATTTAGAAGCAAAACCTGTCACAAGAGGAGAAGGCCGCTCTGTTGTGGCGGCAGCAGCCTATATCAGTTGTTCTTTTATCTACAACGACTATGACGGCCTTCCGCACGATTATTCTCGCAAGCGCGGCTTGAAATACGAGCGCGTCTTTCTCCCGGCGCACGCGCCGCCCGCGTGGAAGGATCGCGCGGTACTGTGGAACGTCGTCGAGGCAGCCGAGAAAACCAGGGACAGCCGCCTTGCCCGCGAGATCATTGTGGCGCTTCCGATGGAACTGACCCTTTCGCAGAACGTCCGACTGCTTGAAGAATACGTGCAAGCGCAGTTCGTCTCCGACGGAATGTGTGCCGACGTCTGTATTCACGACGGTGACAGCCATAATCCGCACGCACATATTCTTCTCACGATCCGCCCGCTGAACCAAAACGGAAGCTGGCAGGCCAAGACCGAAAAGGAATACCTGTGTGTGAAGGACGGAATTGAACAGGGCTTCACCGCGGCAGAATACCGCTCCGTGCAAAAGGACGGATGGGAAAAGCAGTATCTTTACCGCGTCGGCGGTCTGCGTCGGTATCTGCCGCCCTCGCAGGCCGCAGGATACGAACGCTTATCCAAGCACCCCAAAAGCACGCCACGCGGCAGGCAGAATCCGATCTCCCGGCGCTGGAACAGCCCGGAGCAATTGACCGTCTGGCGCAAAACGTGGGCGGAGGCGATCAACAAGCATTTGGAGCTGGCCGGGTTCGACGTTCGCGTGGATCACCGCAGCTTCAAGGATCAGGAAATTGACCGTCAGCCGACGATCCATGAGGGCGTATTTGCAATCCGTATGGAGCGCAAGGGCAGGCGGTCTGACCGTTGCGAGCTGAACCGCAGGATCTTCAAGGACAACAGCGCCCTGGCGTATTGGGCGGAAACGGTCGTCTTGCTGACAAAAGCCGTCGTACTTCTGATCCCCGTAATCGCAAACGTGTTGGAGACAATTCGTGTGCGGCTGCTTGTTCTCCTGTACGACTGGAAATACAACAAGGTCAGAATAGACGAGCAGCGGGACGAGATCGCCAAAATGAAGAAAGCCCTTCCGTATATCCAGCCGACCATTGATACGCTCGCCCAAAAGCAGAACGAAAAGGCAGCCCTTGAAAAAGAACTGCAACACACGCCCGGCCTATTCAAGAAACGGCGTAAGGCAATTGAAACACAGCTTTTCGGCCTGACAGAAGAGATTTCCGAGTGGATGACGGAACACGACCGTTTGAGCCAGCTTGCCGGCAGCTCCGTTGCATTTGCACAACAGCGAATCAAAACGGCGGAGGAGCGCTTGGGACAACTGGAAGCATTGAGCAAACAGCTTGACGACGCAATCGACGAAGCCGTTGAAACCTTCAAGGCAAAGGAAAAAGAGGCAGCTTCCCTCGATCAAGAGAAGCTGCGCAACGAGCGCTTGCGGCTGCGCCCGGAGAAATACGCGGAAGCGTATGACGTCATTGAAAAGCAACACTGGATCTGCGATATGGATTGCCTCCAAGCCAGCCAGAAAAACGCCGCGGCACTTTTGGGCGAAGAAGCAGACGCGCAGATCGTATTCCCGAAGCAAAAATCCAGGCAACCAACTTTAATCAAGCACAGAGAAGACATTGAACGATAATCAACGTGACAATTACGGCCCGCTGTTGGCCTGACATATATTTTTCTGCACCTCTGTAAAAACAGCAAAAATATGTTTTGAAGGAGGTTTTCCCATGAAGATGGAAACCAAAGAAGCGGCCAAAAAGGCCGCAAAGAAGAAGGACAGCGTTGTAATTGACAAGAAAGACGCTACCGTGACCGATACCGAAATCAAGGTCAACGTCGCCGAAGCAAAGCCGGAGGCTGCCGCGCCGAAAGCAAAGTCGCTGATCATCAAGCTGGAGGATTTGGAGCCGTTCAAGGAACATCCGTACAAGGTGATCGAGAACGACAGCATGACCGAGCTGATCGACAGCATCCGCGTTCACGGGATTTTGAACCCGCTGCTTGTCCGTCCGCTGGAAAGCAAGGATGGCAGGTATGAGATCATTTCCGGGCATCGGCGCTTCTTTGCCGCGCAGAAGCTCGGCATGAAGAAAGTGCCGTGTACCGTCCACTACGTCGACCGCGACGCCGCAACCGTGATGATGGTGGACTCCAACTGCCAGCGCACCGAGTTGCTCCCGTCCGAGAAAGCGTTTGCGTACAAAATGAAGATGGACGCGATCAAAAGAATGCCCGGCAGAAAACCCGCTGAAAATGTGTCTCCAGTGGAGACACAAAAACGTTCGAGCGAAATCATCGCCAAAGAAGCTGGGGAGAGCAGAGCGCAGATTGACCGCTATATTCGTCTGACCTATCTTGTCTCCGAGCTTTTGCAGTTCGTTGACGAGGGCAAGATCGGGATGCGCCCCGCCGTCGAGATGTCTTATCTCGACGAAGAAACCCAGCGCTGTATCGTTGACCGAATCGACGACAGCGGCAAGACGATCTTTCCGTCCCACGCGCAGACGCGCCGCATCCGTGAGATCGTCGCAAAAGACGGCAGTATTTCTTACGATGACGTTGCGGCAATCATGGACGAGCAGAAGCCGAATCAGATCGAAAAGGTGTCGATCCGGCGGGAGGATCTGACAAAGTACTTCCCGCCGTCCTACACGCCGGAGCAGATCATCAAAGCTATCCTTGGAGCCCTCGAAAAGCAAAAACAGCAGGAGCTCCAAAGGAAAGAACGTCAACGTGATATGAATGCGAGGTAAGCAGGATGGGAGGAAACTGGATCATCGGTCTCGGTGCGGGAGAACACTCATATCAGATTGGAAGCGTAACGTATATCGTAACGTCTCACTTTGCAGAGCCGGGAAGCAAGCACCGACAGACGCTCGCAGACAAAATGAAATCCTTTATTGGAAGTGACTTTGCAGATTTGACAGCAGAACCAAGCCCGGATATAATTGACACTGAATATGTACGTTCGGCTGCCGGGAAGGAGGACGCATGCAGTCGAAATCAAAACTGAATAAAATCGCTGGTACAACCGCGCTCTACTGCCGTCTGTCCCGTGACGACGGCGCTGAGGTGGAAAGCAACTCCATTGCCAATCAAAAACGGATGCTCGAAAAGAAAGCAAAGGAGTACGGGCTGAGCAATACACGGTGCTATGTGGACGACGGATATACCGGCACCAACTTCAACCGTCCCGGTTTTCAGCAAATGCTGGACGACATAGAGGCGGGCTATATCACAACCGTGATGGTGAAAGACCTGTCCCGTCTCGGCAGATACGCGCCGACCGTCGGAATGTACATGGACAACTACTTCCCCGAACACGACGTCCGCTTTATCGCTGTAAACGACATGGTTGACAGCAATGACGGTGAAAACGAAATTGCTCCGTTCAAAAACGTCATGAACGAGATGTACGCCCGCGACATCAGCAAGAAGGTACGCTCGGCACATCGTATTCGCGGGAACTGCGGAGAGCCGCTCAGTCAGCCGCCCTATGGGTATATCAAGGACCCGCTGAACAAGAAAAAGTGGATCATTGAGCCCGGCGCAGCGGAGGTCGTGCGCGAGATCTTCAAGCTGTGTATGGAAGGAAACGGAAACGAGAAAATCGCACGGATTCTGTCAGAGCGCAAGATTGTAAATCCAACGTCATACTGGCGGGAGCGTGGGAGCGGACGCGGCGGGAAAAAGCCGCCGAGCGACCCGTGCAAGTGGAAAGGTGTTTCGGTCTGGGCCATCCTGCAAAACCAAGCGTACTGTGGCGATATTATCAACTTCAAGACCTACTCCAAGAACTTTCGCAATAAGAAAAGGATTGCCAACGATCCCGAAAACTGGGTGATTTTCAAAGACGTTCATGAGCCGATCATCGAACGCGAGGTTTTTGAACGAGTGCAGGAGATCAAAGCCCAATCCAAACGCCGCGCGCCAAAGAACGACGACGGCGAAAAGCACCTGCTTTCCGGTTTTCTGTTCTGCGGTGACTGCCACGAAAAGCTCTGGTATCACACGAACACGATCAACAAGGAGATTCACTATTTTGCGTGTTCCAATTACGCCTCGGACTATCGCGGCACCTGCCCGACAAGACACTACGTCCGAGCTGACGCCATGGAGCAGGTCGTGATGCTGGAGCTGCGCCGCCTGGCCGCTTTTTTGCAGGACGACGAGGACGCCTTCATTGAGATTCTGACGAAAAAGACGAACGGCGATATTCTCAAGGAGCAGAAGTATTTGCAGGATGAGATCAACAAGGCTGCTGCCAGAAACGAGCGAGTCTCCGGCTTGTACGAAAGGCTCTATGAGGATTACGCGGAGAACAAGGTTTCAGAAGAGTGGTTCATGCACATGTCGCAGAAATACGAGGCAGAGCGGCTGGAACTGAAGAACAAAATCAGTCAGCTCCGCAGGCAGCTTTCCCAGGCAGACGCGCTCAAACTCGGCCAGCAGTCGTTTGTGAATGCGGTTCGTCGCTTCCTTCAGGTGCAGACGCTTTCCCGTCCGCTGCTCCAGGAGCTGATCGATCATATTGACGTGTTCGAGACGGAAGGCGTCGGCAAAAACCGCACGCAGCGCGTCGCGATCTACTACCGCTTCGTCGGGTACATTGAACTCCCGGAACTGCCGAAGCACAAGCAGAACGTGAGATCCGACACCCGTCGAGGCGTATCCGTCGAATACGTCCCGAAAACTCCCACGGCATAGTCATACCAAAGGATTTATGAAAACGGAGCAGGCTCAACCGAACCTGCTCCGTACACAGAAAACCGCGGGAATACAAAAGAAAATCGAGTATCCATAACTCAAGTCCGTTATGAATACTCGATATGGTGCCGCTGACCGGACTCGAACCGGTACGGATTTTACTCCGGCGGATTTTAAGT
>JAEEZZ010000138.1 GCA_016292255.1 Oscillospiraceae bacterium | reverse complement strand
GGAGACGGGCTTCTATTATCTGCAGTCCCGCTACTATGACCCCACCCTTGGCAGATTTATCAACGCCGATTCCTATGGCAGCACCGGTCAAGGCTTCCTCGGGTACAATATGTTCGCGTATTGCAATAATAATCCAGTAAATTGTTCAGATCCAAGTGGTCAATTTAGCCTTTGGGGCGTTCTCGTTGGAGCTGCTGAGACTGTAGGAGGGTTTTTTACAGCCGCGTTTGATGGTGGTGCATTATTGGCAACTGGAATTACAACAACTTACGCCGCTGCAACAGATAGTGTTATGGTCATGGACGTCAGCGGATCTTACGGAATCGGTAAAGCAGGTGGTTGTATTGTCATTGACTTTGGAAATGGAACCGCTGAAGTATATGTCCATGGCGGCGCTTCAAAAAATTTTATTCCTGGGGGCAAGTTTTCAGCTGGCTATTCCGTTGGGCTTGTTAAAAACTATACTGGATTTGGAGCTTATTCTGGGCAATTTGTAGAGGCGGGTGGAACAATTGGACACTGGGGGTTTTCACATTGCGAATCACCCACTAACGACCCAAATCGATGCAGTGCAACCTGCTTTACCATCTCGACCGGTAGTTCTGCGTACGTTGAGTGGGATTATTATCAGCCCGTTTGTCAGATTGGTAACGGAAGGAATTCGCAAAACGTATCAGTTACTTCTTGCAGTCCAATTTATTATGGCGGCGGAGGCGGCGGTGCTTTCTGCCTCCACAAGATGACGCGGTAGTAACGCCAAAAGGAGTCGGTATGAATTATTTCGCAACAATAGATACATGTTTCATGCAACTATTTGTAGTGCCGACGGTTTCCCTTTTGCTCTTTGTCGTGGCGCTTTGCCGGGAGGTCTATAAGCTCTGCCTTGTCTTTCGGGGAAAGATCGTTGACAGGCATGGATTCGAAATACTTGCAAGAATTGCTTGCGTGCTCATGTTTGGTACTTTGGTATTGATAAGTTGTCACAATCTTAAAAGGGGCGTTTGCCTTCCTTTTGAAGACGAAAAACAGGCAGTATCTCTGACGGGAACGGTTGATTATATAGAACAGGATAAGCTTTCTCCGCGATTCTTCCCTTCCCTTGGCACGGGCGAGAGATACTCTTGTGGCGGGGGCCTAATGGTGATTGACGGAGAAGAGTATTACTGCCTTTCTACGCGAGGTTGGAAAAAAGGCGACATGGTTTCAGTTTCCTTTTTGCCAAAGAGCAGAATAATTCTCCGTTGTGAAATCATACCGGGAAACGAGACATGAGTGGGACAGGGGGACGGTGTCTTGCCCTGGGCAAACACCGTTCTCCCTGCGCCGACTCGAGCAAAACGAACCTTCTCAAAACAACGAACCCCGGGGGGCTTCGGCCTTCCCGGGGAAATGGAAGGCTTTCCCTTCTATCATCCTGAGCGAAGCGCAAGCGAAGTCGAAGGATCCGTTTCTCTCTGGCGTTTTTCTTGTAATACCAAGGCTACGGATTCTTCGCTTCGCTCAGAATGACAGTCCGGGAATCGCATCGTAGCGTCGCACAGTTTGCGATATGGTATGCACCCGTAGGGGAGGCGTTCCGCCTCCTGCATTCCCAGTACGAAAAAGGACGAAAAACCGGGACGGGATACCCGGCCCCTACGCCCTACGCGGAAAACGTGGAGAAAAACGGGACGGAAAACCCGTCCCCTACGCCCTGTAGCGCGGGCAATTTGCCCGCTGTTTCCCGTCAAGCAACACGTTTCGGGCGGGCAAACACTACTCACTTAATAGCTATTTCACTGCGCTCCTTGTATAATAGGCCTGCGTTTCGACGCGGATTCTATTATACAAGGAGCTTTTATGATGGAACAGAAATACATTGCAGGGATCTACTGTCGGCTTTCAAAAGACGATGATCGCCCCGGGGAGAGCATGAGCATCGAAACCCAGCGTGCAATGCTTACGGAGTATTGCGTGAAAAACAATCTTGAAATCTACGACGTGTACGTGGATGACGGATTTACCGGAACCAACTTCGAGCGAGAGGCGTTCCAACGGCTTCTCAACGACATTGACGCAGGAACGGTCAACATGGTTTTGACGAAGGATCTCTCCCGGCTTGGCAGAGACTATATCCAGATGGGCTACTACACGGAAATCTATTTCCCATCCAAAGGCATCCGTTATGTGGCGCTGAACGATGGATACGATTCACAAAGCAGCACGAATGATATTGCCCCTTTTATGAACATCCTGAACGATATGTACGCCCGTGATATATCCAGAAAGGTCAAAGCAGCAAAGCATCAACGCGCAAAAAGAGGCTATTATGTTGCCAGTGAAGCGCCTTATGGATATAAAAAGGCCTCCGGCCATCTTGCGGTCGACCCGGAGGCAGCACGAAACGTGCGATTGATTTTTGAACTGGCGGCGGAGGGTTTGGGTGAGATCCGAATATCGCAGGAGCTCCGTGTACGGGGAATACTATGCCCTTCTGCCTATAAAGCCGCAAACGGTTTGGATACCAATTCC
>JAEEZZ010000137.1 GCA_016292255.1 Oscillospiraceae bacterium | reverse complement strand
GTCCACGCCGGGAACGATCTCGGCGAAGGCGCCGAAGGTCATCATCTTCACGATCTTGACCTTGGCCACGTCGCCCACGTTGTACTTGGCGGTGAACTGGTTCCAGGGGTTCATCTCCGCGGTCTTGTAGCCCAGGGAGATTTTGTGCTTCTCGGGATCCAGCGCGATGACGTAGACGTCGATGACGTCGCCGACCTTGACCACCTCAGCGGGGTTCTTGATCCGCTGCCAGCTCAGCTCGGAAACATGGACCATGCCGTCCACGCCGCCGATGTCCACGAAGGCGCCGTAGGAAGTCAGAGACTTGACGGTGCCGGTGTACTTCTTGCCCACTTCGATCTCGGACCAGATCTTCTCCTGAGCGGCCTTGCGCTCTTCGCTGGCCACCGCACGGATGGAGCCCACCACACGGCCGCCGCGGCGCTCGCGGTTGACCTCGGTGATGCGGATGCGGACCGTCTGGCCCTTGAGGGCCTCCAGGTCGCCGCCCCGGGCAACGCCGGAAGCGGAAGCGGGGATGAACACCCGGACGCCCTTGACGTTGGCCACCAGGCCGCCCTTGTTGGTCTCGGTGATCTTGGCTTCCACGGGAGTCTTGTTGTCAGCGGCTTCCTGGAGCTCTTCCCAGACACGCATACCGTCCAGCTTCTTGCGGCTGAGCTGTACAGTGCCCTCCTGATCGTTGACGCGAACGACGAAGACCTTGATCTCGTCGCCCACATGGAGGACGTCCTCGGGCTTGACGTTGGGATCTGCGCTGACCTCATCGCAGGGGATATAACCGGCGTGTTTGGTTCCCAGGTCAACCTGGACTTCGGTGGTGCCGATGGCGACTACTGTGCCTGTGACCGTATCTCCTGTGTTTAGAGTCTTGATACTTGCGTCAAGCAGCGCCTCAAAGCTTTCCTCCGTTGCAGCAGTATCTACTGTTTTGATTTCATCCATGGTTTGATTGACCTCCTTTATTATCCACGCAGGTGTTGACGCCCCTGCAGTGATGCCGATGGTATGAATGCCTGAAAAATCGCAGCCCGCCAGCTCGGCGGCATTGTCCACCGCAAAGACCCGCTGACAGTGCGCCCTGCAGATGGACGCCAGCTGCCGGGTATTGGAGCTGTTCCGGTCGCCCACCACCACCATGGCGTCGCTTTGGGCGGCCAGTGCGGCGGCGGCAGTTTGCCGATTTTCAGTCGCTTCGCATATTGTATCAAATATTTTGCAGTTTGTACAGAGTAAATTTGCGATTTCGCCGGTTTTTTTCCACAAATTTTGATTGGAAGTGGTCTGGGCCACTAAGATCAGGGGCATTTCGCCCCGTTTTGGGTCGGCGCGGAGCCAGCTTTCCAGCTCCTCCGGGCTCTCCACCACCAGCGGATCGTCGCACCAGCCCGAGATCCCCACCACCTCCGGGTGGGTCTTTGACCCGAAGATCACCGGCCTGCGGCCCTCCGTCCCGGCCTTCCGCACCAGCTGGTGGATGCGCTCCACAAAGGGGCAGGTGGCGTCTGCCACCCGCAGGCCCCGGGCCTCCAGGGCCTCGTAGACGGCCCGGCCCACCCCGTGGGCCCGGATGATGACCGTGGCCCCGTCGGGGATCTCCTCCACGGCGGCAGCCTCCCGGACGCCCAGGGCGGCAAAGCGCCCCACCACGTGCCGGTTGTGGACGATGGGCCCCAGGGTCACCACCGTCTCCCCCGCCGCAGCCGTCCGCTCCACCAGCTCCACCGCCCGGCGCACACCGAAGCAGAAGCCGGCGGTATCCGAAAGCGTTATCTTCATACGTACCCCTCATTAAACGAAAAACGAAGAACGAAAAATTTCGGTGTCCCTGCGGGACGGATTGAATCTCATTTTTCAATTCGACGAATTGAAAAATACCTCAATTTTTCCTTTTTCATTTTTATTTTTTCGTTTTTGCCCCCAGGGCATAGATTTTCTCCATCATTTCCTTCGTTGCCTGTTCCAGCTCCTCGCCGCTGGGACGGCGGGAGGCGAATTCCGGCGTGTAGGCTTCGCCCGCCACCACCCGGACGGGGCAGAAGGGCTTGCGGTCGTGGGTGATGTAGATGGGCACGATGGGCACGCCCGCCCGGTTGGCCAGCATAACGGCCCCGGACTTGGGCTCGGACTTCTTGCCCTTCTTGACCCGGGTGCCCTCGGGGAAGATCAGCAGCTGATGGCCCTCCTTCAGAATGGACAGGGACTTTTTCACCGCGGAGAGATCCGGGTTGTCCCGATCCACCGGGAAGGAGCCCAGAAAGGGCAGGAGCTTCCGCAGCAGGGGCTTCTCAAACAGGGATTTCCGCCCCATGCTCCAGGGCGGGTAGGCCCCGTTCAGCAGCAGGAAGATCCAGATGGGATCCGCGAAGCCGGAATGGTTGGCGCAGAGCATACAGGGCCCCTCCGGGATCCGCTCCCGGCCGGTGAGCCGATAGGGGTGGTAGACAAAGAGGAAGATCCGGCAGATCCAAAAGAGGATCCGGTAGATCACGTGGGTTTTCTTGTCGTACTTCATTGGGCGGTCTTCCTCCGGATGATGGCCTTCAGCTCGGCCACCGCCTGGTCAATGGTCAGATAGGAGCAGTCCAGAACCTCCGCGTCGTCGGCGCATTTCAGCGGGGCGATCTTCCGGTTCATGTCCGCCTCGTCCCGCTTCACCACGTCGGTGTACACGTCCTCATAGCGAACCTTCTCTCCCTTGGCAGTGAGCTCCTTCCAGCGGCGGTCTGCCCGCACCTCGGCGGAGGCGGTGAGATAGACCTTCACCTGGGCGTGGGGCAGCACTACGGTGCCGATGTCCCGGCCGTCCATGACCACGTTGTGGGTGCGGGCCAGCTGGCGCTGCATATCCAGCAGGTAGGCCCGGACGCAGTCCTGGGCCGCCACGCCGGAGGCCATCATGGACATCTCCGGGGTGCGGATCAGGTCGGTCACGTCCTGGCCGTTGAGGATCATGTGCTGGACGCCGTCGTCCCGGTACTCGATCTGGATGTTCACGTCGTCGATGCAGCGCTCGATGCCGTCCTTGTCCTTGGGGCCGATGCCCATGAGGCTCATGTGGTAGCCCACGGTGCGGTAGATGGCCCCGGTGTCCACGTAGAGCCAGCCCAGCTCCGCGGCCACCCGCTTAGCCACCGTGCTCTTCCCCGCCCCCGCAGGCCCGTCAATGGCCACAGATATGTATTTGTCCATGCGTATAACCTCCTGAGAATTGAAAATTGAGAATTGAGAAGTGAGAATTGAGAATTATGATGTAGGGACAAGCACCTGTGCCCTTCAAGGGTAGTGCTTGTCCGCCTGTTCCCCGTTCCGACCAGTCACCAGTCACCAGTCACCAGGGTACGCCTGTCATTCTGAGCGTAGCGAAGAATCCGTTCCCCCCCGCGGCCAGGTATCAAAATGAATAATGAAAACTGAAGGCTGAAGACTTTAAAATGATTGTGTTTTTCAAATCGCGATTTGAAAAACTCCGACATTATTCATTAGTCAGGTATTCATTATTCATCATTCATTAAAAAACCATCGTGCGGGCGGGTGCGTCCGGGCGGGACGTAGGGGCTGGCGTCCTCGACAGCCCGGCCACATCGAAACGGGAGAGGCGCGGGGCGTCGCGGACGCCGCCCCCTACGGGCGGGGAAACCGGACGGCAGAGTGCCGTCCCTACGGGCGGGGTGCGTCCTGAGAATTGAAAATTGAGAATTGAGAATTATCGTGTTCAATTATGCATTATGCATTTCCGTCTACGTGTCCTGTGGCAATCTATGTGGAAAACCTGTGGATCACGGTGGAAAACACTGTTTGTTTCCCCTTGTTTGGGGCGAAAACGGGCTGTTTTTGCTGGTTTTCTGTCGGTTTCCGGCAGGCTATTTCCATTCTTGCTTGGGTTTTCCGTCGGGTTTCCGGCGAAGTTCCCGGGCTTTCCGGGGAAAAAGCTGTCGTTCTTCCCTTGGGCTTCTGCTGATTTGCGCCTGTTTTGCTGCCGGTTTTTGCAAATCTTTTTTCGCTGTTTTTCAATTTCTTCCGGACGCGGGGCCTGCAAGCCCTGATAAAACCACGGTTTTTTGGGTTCATCCCGCTCCCGCCGGACACAACAAGAATAAGAGTAAGAGTAAGAGTAAGTATAAGGTTAAGGTAAAGAGTAAGGGTAAGAGTAAGGAAAAGAAAAAGAGAAAGCCTTTCTCTTTCAAGAGAGAAAGAAGCGGGCGACCGGTTTTTGCAAACGTCCACCCATGTGGAAAAGACAGTCGGGTGCGACCGGGCGGGGCGTAGGGGCTGGCGTCCTCGACAGCCCGGCCACATCGAAACGGGAGAGGCGCGGGGCGTCGCGGACGCCGCCCCCTACGGGCGGGTACATCCGGGCGGGGAACGCGGACGGCAGAGTGCCGTCCCTACGGACGGGGAACGCGGACGGCAGAGTGCCGTCCCTACGGGCGGGGTCGGACGGGGTGCGGACGGCAGAGTGCCGTCCCTACTTATTACTTATTACCTATTACTTATTACTTGCTGCGGCATTTGCCGCAGCGTAGCCGGTGGACCAGGCGATCTGCAGATTGAAGCCGCCGGTGTAGGCGTCTACGTCGATGACTTCCCCGGCGAAGTAGAGGCCGGGGATCAGCTTGCTCTCCATGGTCCTGGGGTCGATCTCCCTGGTGTTGACGCCGCCGGAGGTGATGATGGCCTCCTCCACCGGGCGCAGGCCGCTGATCTTCACGGTGAAATGCTTGGTCAGCTCCAGAAGTCGACGGCGCTGCTCCTTCGTGACGGAATTGACCTTGGTGTCCCCCGGGATGCCGGAACGGGCCACCATCACCGGGATCATGGTCTTGGGATAGAGCCCCGAAAGGGCGTTTTCAAAGCTGCGGTTTTTGCTCTCCCCGAAGTCCCGGAGGATCCGGGCGTCCAGCTTCTCCTCGTCCAGGGCGGGCTTCAAGTCGATGTCGATTATGTAAACCTTTCCCTGCTCCATGTGGGCGGAGGCCGAGAGGATCACCGGCCCCGAGAGGCCGAAGTGGGTGAACAGGAGTTCGCCGAATTCCTCAAATACAGGTTTGCCGGTGGGAAGCGTAGGGGCCGGCGTCCTCGACGGCCCGAGCGTTTCCGTTCGGGATGGGTTCGGGGCGTTGAGGACACCGCCCCCTACGGCCTCGAACAGCCGCACGTTGACATTTTTCAGGGCCAGGCCCTGCATTTGGGCGCACCAGGGGCCGTCCTCCACCAGGGGCACCAGGGAGCCCACAGGGGGAATGATCGTGTGGCCCAGGGCCTTGGCCATCCGGTAGCCGTCCCCGGTGGAGCCGGTAGCGGGGTAGGATTTCCCCCCGGTGGCCAAAATCACCGCCGGCGCGAAGAAGTCCCCCCGATCCGTGCGGACGCCGGAGATACGCGCGGCGGTAGGGGGCGGCGTCCGCGACGACCCGGGCGTTTCCGTTTGGGATGGGTTCGGGGCGTCGGGGACGCCGCCCCCTACAGTTAAAATCTCCTTCGCGCGGGCGCGGCGGAGCTCCACGCCGGCGTATCCCAGGGCGGTTTTCAGTGCCTCCAGGACGGAGGCGGACTTGTCGCTCACCGGGAAGACCCGGTTGCCCCGCTCGGTCTTGGTCTCACAGCCGTGGCTCTCAAAGAACGTGATGGCGTCCTCCGGGGTGAAGCCCGAGAGGGCCGAGTAGAGAAAGCGGGAATTCCGGGGGACGTTCTTCAAAACCTCCTGCCAGGGGCAGTTGTTGGTGAGATTGCAGCGGCCCTTGCCGGTGATGAGCAGCTTTTTGCCCAGCCGGTCGTTGGGCTCCAGCAGCAGGACCTTCGCCCCGGCGTAGCCGGCCTGGATCGCGGCAAACATCCCGGCAGCCCCGCCGCCGATCACAATTATGTCATAGTGATTCATGGTTTCAATTCTCAATCCTCAACGCTCAATTCTCAATTTCCCTACTGCTCCCAGGGGGCGGGCTTGTCGTTGAGGTTGACGCCCTTCCGCTCCTGCAGCCAGGGGCGGATCCGGAAGAAGTAGAGGCTGATGCCGCCGATCAGGGTGAATACCAGGCCGATGAACCCGCAGATGGCGCTGCCCAGCCAGCCCCAAACGCCGGTGAGGATCAGATCCCCGGGGTTCTTGGGATCATAGGCCGCCGAGAGCTCGTCTCCCACGAAGAACGAAGACGAATACACCCCCACGGTCGCCTGCCGGGGGCTGCCCTCCACCAAATACTCCACGATGGTCCTGTGGGTCGTCTCGTCTCCGTCACGCTGCTCGTCAAAGCCCACGATCACGGCCGTGGTTCTCGCGTAGCTTTCCAGCTTGCGGGCGTGCCGGACCGCCAGAAACCCGGCGATCGCCAGCAGGATCAGTCCCGCCGCCAGAAAGATCAGCAGGATCCATTTGCCCCCGGCGCTGCGGGGATCGATGTTTTTGTTGTATGCATATCTCATTCGCATGATTCTTTCACTCCTTATGGACAGGGGACTGTACTCTCATTCTCATTCGCCCATTTCCAGGCTTTTCAGCTCCGACCCCGTCAGAGGCCGCCATTGGCCGGGTTTCAGGTCGCCCAGTTGGATGGGGCCCTCGGCGATGCGCTGCAGCCGGGTGGTTTTCAGCCCCGCGGCCTCCGCCGCGAGTTCAGATGCTCCCGTCGGATCCGGGTCAGATACAAATATCGTGGAACCCCGGTGCTGATCATCAGCACCAGCAGCAAAATCTCCATGAACGAAAAAAACGAGAAACGCCAGAAGCCGGCAAGCACCGGATGCCCCGGGTCTTCCGGGTCATAGGCAACACGGATGGTTTTTCCGGGATATACCAAAAATAGAGATTGTTTGACTTCGCCGGTGTAACGCTTTCCCTCCGCGGTATAACTCACAGTCGCGGTGAACGGGCCGCGGACGTGTCCCGCTCTGGTTTTCAGCACCGTAGCCTCTGTTTTCTTCATCCCGCTAAGCTGCACAGCGGCGCAAACGGTCAACACCGCGAAAACAGTAAACAGCACCAAACTGACAGAAAAGATGATCCGCAGCTTGGTCTGCACATCCTCGTCTTTTTCCTCATAACGAGCGCTGACCCGCGCATTTGTCTCCCGTTTCACCTGTTTAATCCCCCATTTTCAGCCGCGCCAGTTCCTCCGGGGTCAAGAGCCGCCATTGGCCGGGTTTCAGGTCGCCCAGTTGGATGGGTCCCTCGGCAACGCGCTGCAGCCGGGTGGTTTTCAGCCCCGCGGCCTCCGCCATCCGCCGGATCTGCCGGTTGCGGCCCTCGTGGATGGTGATTTCCAACAGCGCGGTGGTCGGCGGGCAGATTGCCCGCGCTACGGGCGTTTCCGTTCGGGGGAGCTTCGGGGCGTCGAGGACGCCGCCCCCTACTGGCGTTTCCGTTCGGGGGAGCCTCGGGGCGTCGAGGACGCCGCCCCCTACTGGCGTTTCCGTTCGGGATGGGTTCGGGGCGTCGAGGGCGCCGCCCCCTACGGGCGTTTCCGTTCGGGATGGGTTCGGGGCGTCGAGGACGCCGCCCCCTACTGGCGTTTCCGTTCGGGATGGGTTCGGGGCGTCGAGGGCGCCGCCCCCTACGGGCGTTTCCGTTCGGGGGAGCTTCGGGGCGTCAAGGGCGCCGCCCCCTACGGGCCCTTCGTTTTGCATTTTGCATTCTGCATTTTGCATTTTGCATTCTGCATTTTGCATTCCCCCGTCCCTGGCCCAGACCAGCCGCACGGTGGGGGCTTTGATCCGGTAGCCGTCCAGGACGATGGGGCGTTTCAGCAGGGCCAGGGCGCCTTCGTGCCAGCCGGAGACCCAGAGGCGGTAGGTCTTGTTCACCTCGCCCTTGGGGTGGGTCAGACGGTTGGCCAGGGCTCCGTCGTTGGTCATCAGCAGCAGGCCCTCGGAGAACTGATCCAGACGGCCCACGGGATAGAGCCGCCCCAGCTCCGGCGGCAGCAGCGCCGCCACGGTGGGCCGACCCTTTTCGTCCTGCAGGGTGGTGACCACCCCCCGGGGCTTATAGAGCAGAACGGTGGTGGTCGCCGCCGGGGGCGCGGGCAGAGGGCGGCCCTCCACCCGGATCTCGTCCAGGGCCGGATCCGCCGTATCGCCAAGCCGGGCAAGGCCCCCGTTCACGGTGACCTTGCCCCGGATGATCCATTCCTCCGCCGCCCGCCGGGAGCAGAGCCCGGAAGCAGCGATCAGTTTTTGCAGTCGTTCTTTCATAGCAGCTTGTGGCTTATCGTTCTGAGTTCTGTAGCGGCGCACAGCTCTGCATAAGTTCCGGCAGCCAAATATGCTGCGCCACGGCTTGCATATTTGGGCCGTCACTTAACCGGTGCGCCACGGTTCCGGGTTCTGGGTTCAGAGTTCGCAGGGGCGCACACCTGTGCCCTTTATGGGTATTGTGCGCCCTGTTTGCGAAGCAAACAATCGTACGGGGGACGGGGCGTCGTGGGCGCCGCCCCCTACAACCGTACCCTACGGGGAATGCGGACGGCAGAGTGCCGTCCCTACGGGGAATGCGGACGGCAGAGTGCCGTCCCTACGGGGAACGCGGACGGCAGAGTGCCGTCCCTACGGGGAATGCGGACGGCAGAGTGCCGTCCCTACGGGGAATGCGGACGGCAAGGTGCCGTCCCTACGGGGAATGCGGACGGCAAGGTGCCGTCCCTACGGGGAATGCGGACGGCAGAGTGCCGTCCCTACGGGGAATGCGGACGGCAAGGTGCCGTCCCTACGGGGAACGCGGACGGCAGAGTGCCGTCCCTACTTGTTACTTGTTACTTGTTACTTATTACTTATTACCTGTCAACTGCTTCCCCCCAGCTGACCGGGATCTCGCCGATCAGCCTTCCGTTGAGATAGACCTTCACCGTGCCTGCTTCCTTGCCGGAGAGCAGGTCGGAGCTCAGGCCGGGGCAGAAGACCAGGCGGGGCTCCTCGCCGGGGGCCAGGCGCAGGGTCAGATCAGCCTGGGCGATCAGCGGCGTGCCGCCGGGGGCAGTGCAGAGAGGGGCTCCCTTGGCAGCCACGTTCCGCGCCGCATAGCGGGAAAAGCCCCAATCCAGCAGGGCCACGTGATCCTGCCAGTCGTCGGGGTCGTTGATCGTCACGCAGATCAGCGTCCGGCCCTCCCGCTGGGCGGCGCTCACCAACAGCCGCCCGGCGGCCTTGGTATAGCCCGTCTTGACCCCGATGCAGCCGGGGCAGCGCCAGAGCAGCCGATTGTGGTTGGTCAGCACCCGATCCCCGGTCACCTTGACCGATTTTGTGCCGCAGATCTGCCGGAACTCGTCGTTTTCCAGGGCCTTGGCTGTCAACAGGGCCAGATCCCGGGCGCTGCTGTAGTTGCCCTCGCTGTCCAGGCCGTGGGGGTTGGCATAGTGGGTATTCTGCAGGCCGAGACTGCGGGCGGCGTCGTTCATCCGGGCCACAAAGGCGTCCTCGGAGCCCCCCACCGCAATGGCAAGGGCCAGGGCCGCGTCATTGCCGGATTGGAGCATGGTGCCGTAGAGCAGCTCCCGGCGGGTCAGGGTCTCGCCCTGCTTCAGATACAGGGACGTGCCCTCCACGCCCACGGCCTCCGGTGGGATCGTCACAGGGCGATCCAGCTCCCCCTCCAGACAGGCCAGCCAGGCCGTCATGATCTTGGTGGTGGAGGCGATCAGCCCGGGTCTGTCCGGGTGGCGGGTATAGAGGAATTCTCCCGTGTCCGCGTCCAGCACCGCCGCGCAGCCGGCGGAAACCGCAGGCGCAGCCTCCGCCTCCGCAGACACAGGAAGACAGCCGACGGCCAAAAGCATTGCCGTCAGCAAAGCAAGCATTCGTTTCATATTTCATCACCCGGAAACAGGATGCCCCGAAAGGCGACAAAATATGAGTGAGAAATTTTTTAGTCACCAGTCACCAGGGAGCAGGGATCAGGGATCAGGCATCAGGCATCAGGCATCAGGGGGCAGGCATACTTCGTGACTCTTCGAGTTCAGGCACCGCCTGTAGGGGGCGGCGCCCTCGACGCCCCGTCCCCCGTTCCGACCGGGCCGCAGGCGCGCAACACGCCCGTAGCGCCGGCAATCTGCCGGCCTTTGCCCCGCACGGTGGGTTTCTAATGAATACTGAAGATTGAATAACCGTCTAATGAATAATGTCGGAGTTTTTCAAATCGCGATTTGAAAAACACATATATTTTTAAGTTTTCAGTTTTAAGTTTTCAGTATTCATTTCGTCTTGCCGCGGGGGTACGGATTCTTCGCTTTGCTCAGAATGACAGATGGGGAGGCGCGCACCACTTGTCCCTACGATCCATTATGCATTATGCACTATGCACTATGCATTCCCGTCCGGGCGGGGGAACGGGCGGGCTAATAGCCCGCGCTACCGCAGGGTGCATCCGGGCGGGGGAGCGGGCGGGCTAATAGCCCGCGCTACCGCAGGGTGCATCCGGGCGGGGGAGCGGGCGGGCTAATAGCCCGCGCTACCGCAGGGTGCATCCGGGCGGGGGACGCCGCCCCCTACGCCTCCGGCTTGGCCTTTCTGCTGTCCAGGAAGTCGGCCAGCTTGTCGATCAACTCGGGGGCCTGCTCTACGATGCGATCCACAGTGGAGGAGGCGGGCTCCGCTACGGGCAGCATCCGCACGCTCTTGCCCTGGATCACCAAAAAGGCTACCGGATCCACGCTGACGCCGGCGCCCATGCCGCCGCCGAAGGGATCCTTACTGGCCGACAGAGCGCTCTTGGTGGCAAAATCCGTGCCGCCGCCGCCCATGCCGATATGGATCTTGGTGATGGGGATGATGGTGACGTCCTCGCCCACCTTGACCGGCTGGCCCACGATGGTATTCACGTCCACCATCTTCTGCATCCGCTCCATCGCGGAGGAGATCATCTCGGAAATGTTATTCGTCATGCTTGTTCCACCTTTCCGGCAATTTTAGTTTGGGGCTCCTGAGGGGATTTTTTCTTCTTTGCTTTTTTCTGCTTCAGATACAGCCGCAGGGCGCGCCAGGCGTATTTCAGACCCAGCAGCACCACGCCGCCGACGCGGATGCGGACTGCAAGCTCCGCCTCCAGGTCGGTCTTGGCGGCGGTGAAATCGGGGTAGACCGCGATCTTCCGCTCCTTGATGCGGAAGGCCCGCTCCAGAATGGGCAGGGCGATGCCGACGGTCTCCCAGGCCTTGCCCACAGTCCGGCCCGTCTTGGCCGGGTCGCCCCCCGCCAGGGCAACGCGAATCCGCAGCCGGGTGACGGTGAGCTTCCGGTGGAAGAATTCCCCCACGAAGTTCGCCCCCAGCTTGGCCCAGGGGATCAGAGCCGCCAGCTTGTCCTTCAGCGGCTGCTTGGGCTGGGGCGCGGCGGGCTTGGGCTTCGCGATCAGGGCGTGGGCCTGGGCGTCCTTTTTCTGCTTGGCCTTGGCCTCGGCCTTTTTGGCGGCCTTGGCGGCCTTTTTGGCCTCCTTCTTTTCCCGCTTCTTCCGGGACAGAGGCTTCTTGGGGATGATGCCGATTTTGAAAAAGAGGATCGACAGCCGCAGGGTCACGCTGTCGTGATAGCCGAAATACACGCTGACCGGAATGCAGCCGATCAGGAAGATCACGGCGGCGATGATCAGCAGGACTTTCATGACTTGATGCCCTCCATGGTCGTCTGGGAAGGAGCGATGTGGGCATCGCTCCCTACGGGTGCGGAGGCGTCGGCAGAAGGAGCGATGTGGGCATCGCTCCCTACGGGTGCGGAGGCGTCAGGCTCCGATACAGTATCGGGGGAATTGCTGAACTGCACCTTCTCCATCTCCGGCAGATCCTCCAGGGATTCCAGGCCGAAGGTGCGGAGGAAGTCGGGGGTGGTGCGGTAGAGGATGGGGCGGCCCGGGGCGTCCAGGCGGCCGTTTTCCTCGATGAGCTTCTTATTCAGCAGGGCAGCCACGGAATAGGAGCTGTCCACCCCCCGCAGCTTCTCCACGAAGGCCTTGGTGGTGGGCTGATAGTAGGCAATGATGGTCAGCGTCTCCAGCTGGGAGGCGGAGAGCTTGGGGGGCTTGCGGGTCTCCAGGGCCTTGGTGACCCAGGGGGCCAGGTCGTTCTGGGAGCACATCTGCCAGCTGTCCTCCAGGCGGAGGATGCGGATGCCCCGGCGCTCAAAGGCATAGAGATCCGCCAGCTCCCGCAGGGCCTCCCGGACCTCGTCCGGGTCGGTCTCGGTGACGAAGCACAGCCGCTCCGTCTCCACCGGCTCCCCCGAGGCAAAGAGGATCGCCTCGCAGATGCGCTGCAGCTCCTTACGATCCATGGGCACTCTCCTTTCCTGTATCAAATCGTTGAAAATTGAAAGTGGAAAATTGAAAGTTATGGTATCGTTCAAATTGCGATTTGAACGATGATTTGGAACGAAAATTGCCGCTCCGTGCCGTTTCGAGCGTACAAGCTCTCGGAAAGACGTTCAACGCGTTTTTCAAATGGCAATTTGAAAAACACATCCATTTTCAACTTTCCATTTTCAACTTTCAACTTTTGCAGGTGAGCCCTCGCCGTCGGGCACCCGGAGGAGCCGAACCGCGGTTTCGCCGCCCTCGCCGTCCAGCTCCACGGCGTTGTTTCTGCACAGCTCCAGCACAGCCAGGAAGGTGGCCACGATCTCCGACCGGCTCCGGCAGCCCTGAAACAGGCGGCGCAGGCGGCTGACTCCCCGGAGCAGCAGCTTTTTCAACAGCTCAGCGGTCTTTTTGCCCACGGGATAGGGCTCCCGGCCCACGATGCCCTCAAAGCTTGCCTTGGGGGGCGGCAGGAGCTTTTTGCTCCGCTCCGAGAGGGTCTCGAAGGCCCGGAGCAGATCCGACGGGGCGTGACGGTAACGGTAGGTGCGATCCCGCTCAAAGGGCTCGGGGCCCTTGGTGAACAGGCCCAGGCCCAGTTCGTTCCGCTCCTCCAAAAAGGCTGCGGCGGTGCGGATCTTGTCGATGGCGTCCGCCCGCTGGCGCTCCTGGAGGGATTGGATCAGCAGCTCCATTTCGGATTGGGCCTCCGCCTGCTCGGCGGCGGACAGGAGCATCTTGGTCTTGATCAGCATCAGGTGGGAGGCCATGGCGATAAACTCGCTGGCGATCTCCATGTCCATGCGCTTCATCTCGTCCAGATAGGCCAGGTATTGCTCCAGAATGGCCGCGATGGAGATGTCCTCGATCTCGATTTTATTTTTGCTCAACAGGAGCAGGATCACGTCCAGAGGCCCGTCGAAGTCCTCCGCCGTGTCGTCCTTGGCCTTTACGACCCCTGTGAGATGGTATTTCGGTTCGTCTGTCATAGTTCTGTAGGTATTCGCTCAACTTTCAATTCTCAATTCTCAACTTGTTTACCCCCCGGTGATCCATGCCGTAGGGGCGGATGCCCTCATCCGCCCTTGTTGCCGCACCGGATAGGGCCGATGTGGGCATCGGCCCCTACTTGTTTACCCCCCGGCGATCAGCTTGGCCAGGGGCATGGCCACGGCCTGGATGCCCTGCAGGACGATCTTCATCAAAAAGCCCAGGGGCGCGTCCAGCCAGCCCAGCCACAGCAGGGCCAGCAGCACCAGCATCCCGTAGCGCTCGTAGCGCATCAGCTTGGAATAGCTCGCCTCCGGCAGGATGATCGCCAGGATCTTGGAGCCGTCCAGGGGGGAGATGGGGATCAGATTGAACACCGCCAGGCCCACGTTCAGGATCAGAAAGCGCTCCAGGAACACCGTCAGCCAGTACTGCCAGCCGGAGGGATCCCGGACACCGTCCATCATCATCCACAGCTTCATGCCCCCGGCGTAGAGGGCGATATAGTAGATCAGCCCAAAGACCAGGGCCAGGAGCAGATTGGACAGGGGCCCTGCCAGCGCGGTGAGGGCCATGCCGGTTTTTTGGCTTTTCATCTTGGTCATCCGGGCGGGGTTGACCGGCACGGGCTTGGCCCAGCCGAAGTGGACTACCACCATCATGAGAAAGCCCAGGGGATCCAGGTGGCGCAGGGGGTTCAGACTGATGCGGCCGGAGCGCTTGGCGGTGTCGTCCCCCAGCCAGTAGGCGGACAGGGCGTGGCTGCTCTCATGGACGGAGATGGACACCAGCGCCGCCGCGGCAAACATCAGCCACTCGATGATCTTGCTCAGGTCGATGCCCCGAGCCCAGTCGTTGAATGTGGACATTTCAGTTACTCCCAAAGGCTTCGGAGCGGGGCAAAACCCTGCCCAGGCTCCGAATCGCACAGTTTTCAATATATTGTATCACAGTTTTGCCCATTTCGCAAGTGCGGCAAACGTGGTTTGGGAGATTTTTCACACAACGCGTTAATTGTAATTTGAGGATCCGGAAAACGCAATTACACGATGCGCTGTTCGTACCGGGCATCAGGGATCAGGCATCAGGCATCAGGCATCAGGCATCAGGCATCAGGCATCAGGCATCAGGCATCAGGCATCAGGCACCGCCTGTAGGGACAAGCAGTGCTTGTCCGCTGGTTCCCCGTTCGCACAAAGTCACCAGGCACCAGGCACCGCCTGTAGTGCCGGCAGTCTGCCGGCCATCCCCCCTTCGCACCCCGCCGTAGGGGCGGCCAGTGGCCGCCAGCAGGCCGCACCGGCCACCCCACACGCACCCACCGTAGGGGCTGCTCTTATCCGCAAGGATGAGCAGCCCGGTTTGCGCAGCAAACAATCGCCCGGCGGGCGATCCAGCCGGGTGCGCTGCATTGACCCGGTGGCGGCGTCGGAACCCGGTTGGATTTGCCTTGCGGCAAATTGCGTTCGTGCCGAACGCCGGGACGCTCACCCCTTGCGGGGTAAGAGCGTCCCCTACGGGGGAAACGGGCCGGCAGATTGCCGGCGCTACAGATTACGCGGACGGCAGGGTGCCGTCCCTACGGGGAACGCGGACGGCAGAGTGCCGTCCCTACGTACTTCTCGTTCCCTGATGCCTGATGCCTGATCCCTGATGCCTTTATGCACATGAAGTCCCCGTTTTGCGACTGACACCGAAGCTTTTTCACGCAAATGCAGCCCGCGTGTTCCGCAAAACGCCCGGGCTGCTTTCCCTATTTCGCCATGCCCCGGTATTTGTAGCCCGCGGCTTGGATGGCCTGCCGGAGCTCTGCCTCCCCGGGGCTGCCGTGGATCGTCACCAGGCCCGTCCGGAAATCCGCTGCGGCGGATTCTACCCCGGGCAGGGCCTCCAGCGCCTCCCGGACGTGCCGCTCGCAGTTGTGGCACATCATGCCCTTGACCTTGACGGTCAGCACATTCCCCGGCGCAGGAACAGGGGCCGCCGCCGGGGCATCGTTGTTCCCGCTGCCCAGCTTCACCAGGTTCAGCCGCAGGGCGTTGGTGACCACGCAGAAGCTGGACAGGCTCATGGCCGCCGCGCCGAACATGGGGTTCAGCGTCCAGCCGAAAGCCTTGATAAAGGCCCCCGCGGCCAGGGGGATCCCAATGGTGTTGTAGATAAAGGCCCAGAACAGGTTCTCGTGGATGTTCCGCAGGGTGGCCCGGCTCAGCCGGATGGCAGCGGGCACGTCGGAGAGCTTGCTCTTCATCAGCACCACGTCCGCCGCGTCGATGGCCACGTCCGTACCCGCGCCGATGGCAATGCCCACGTCCGCCCGGGTCAGAGCAGGGGCGTCGTTGATCCCGTCCCCCACCATGAGGACGGGGCCCCGGCTCTGCAGATCCCGGATCACAGCCTCCTTGCCCTCCGGCAGGACGCCGGCCACTACCTCGTCCACCCCGGCCTGGGCCGCGATGGCCTTGGCGGTGCGCTCGTTGTCGCCGGTCAACATAATTACCTTGATTCCCATGTTCTGTAAATCCCGGATGGCGTCATGGGATTCCGGCTTGATGGGATCGGCCACGGCTATGACGCCCAGCAGCCGGGAGCCCCAGGCAAAGAGCAGGGGCGTCTTGCCCTGCGAGGCGAGGGCTTCGGCACGTTGGAGAATAGGGCTGCCCTCGGTAGCGGCGCACAACTGTGCGCCACGGGAAGCAGGCCCTACGGACGCTCCCTCGTCAGCCTTCCCCTTGAGGGGAAGGTGGCAGCGGGCGTCCCCCGCAAGCCCGCTGACGGATGAGGTGGGGTTGGTTGCTCCGTTCGGTTCGTCGATAGCAGCAGCTTGTCGAGGCTCCACCTCATCCGCCCCCTGCGGGGGCACCTTCCCCTCAAGGGGAAGGCTTTGCAGGCGCTCGGTGACGAATTTCAGCGAGCCGCCGATCAGGGGCTTGCCGTCCAGGACGGCTTCCAGGCCGTTGCCGGGCAGGGCGCGGAAGGCAGTAAGCTCCGGGAATACCAGCACCGTTGGCGCATAGGCGCCTCCAATTACGTCTGCGTTACGGTCGGAGCAACGCGGCGTCGAAGGTGCCGTGCTCTCTTTCCGCCCCGCCGCGGGGGGAACGGATTCTTCGCTTTGCTCAGAATGACAGACGGGGGAGCCCTCTGCGGTTTGCGGGCGGCCGATGGCCGCCCCTACAGGCTCGGGCGGGCGCACACTGTGCGCCCCTGCGGGTGCGTCCTCGCGTCCCCGATTGCCTGTTGCCTGTTGCCTGTTGCCTGAGCCCCCCGCGTACGCCACAACCGCGCGCGCCAGCGGGTGCTCGCTGCGCTGCTCGAGGGCCAGGGCGGCGGCGAGGAGCTCGCGCTCCGTCACGCCGTCGGCGGGAAGGACGTCCGTCACGGCAGGCTGTCCGGTGGTGACGGTGCCGGTCTTATCCAGGGCCACCAGCTTGGCCTTGCCGGTCTGCTCCAGGGAGACGGCGGTCTTGAACAGGATGCCGTTCTTCGCGCCCACGCCGCTGCCCACCATAATGGCCACGGGCGTGGCCAGGCCCAGGGCGCAGGGGCAGGAGATCACCAGCACGGAGATGCCCCGGGCCAGGGCGTAGGAGAATTCCCGGCCCGCCAGCAGCCAGATCGCCGTGACCAGCACGGCAATGGAGATCACGGCGGGGACGAAGATCCCGGAGACCTTGTCCGCAGTCTTGGCGATGGGGGCCTTGGTGGCCGCCGCGTCGGAGACCATGCGGATGATCTGATTCAGGGTGGTATCCTCCCCCACCCGGGTCGCCCGGGCCTTGAGCCAGCCGGATTGGTTCACGGTAGCGGCGGAGAGCAGGTCGCCGGGGGCCTTGTCCACGGGAATGGACTCGCCGGTGAGGGCGGATTCGTTGACGGCGGAGCTGCCCTCCAGCACCACCCCGTCCACCGGCACGGCCTCCCCGGGCCGAACCACAAAGAGCTCGTCCTTCCGCAGCTGGGCTACCGGGACGGTGCGCTCCACGCCGTCCCGGATCACCGTGGCGGTCTGGGGGGCCAGCTTCATCAGACCCTTCAGCGCGTCGGTGGTGCGGCCCTTGGACTTGGCCTCCAGCAGCTTGCCCACGGTGATCAGCGTCAGGATCATGGCGGCGGATTCAAAGTAGAACTCCTCCATATAGGCCATGACGCCGGCGGCATCCCCGTCCGTCTGGGCTCGGGTCATGAGGAACAGGGCGTAGACCGACCAGACGAAGGAAGCGGCGGAGCCCAGCGCCACCAGGGTATCCATATTGGGCGCCCGGTGCAGCAGCGCCCGGAAGCCGGAGATGAAAAAGCGCTGGTTGATCACCATGACGATGGCGGCCAGCAGCAGCTGAACCAGCCCCATGGCAACGTGGTTGTCCTCGAACCATTTGGGCAGGGGGAAGCCCCACATCATATGGCCCATGGAGAAGTACATCAAGACCAGCAGGAAGCCCAGGGACCAGAACAGCCGCTTTTTCAGCCGGGGGGACTCGTGATCCGCCAGGGACTCCGCGGCCTGGGAGGGGGCGGCAGTCTCGCCCCCGCTCCCCTTCTCGGAAGCGCCGTAGCCTGCCGCCGTGACCGCGGCAATGACCGCTGCGGGCTCCGCCGTACCCTCCACGCCCATGGAGTTGGTCAGCAGACTCACGGCGCAGGCCTCCACCCCCGGCACGGCCTTTACCGCCTTTTCCACCCGGGCCGAGCAGGCGGCGCAGCTCATGCCGGTGACGTTGTATTGTTTCATTGGCTTACCTCATCATCTTCTGGATGGTTTCCAGCAGCTCGTCCACCACTTCGTCCTTGCCGGCGCGGAGCTCGTCCGCCACGCAGCTGCGGATGTGGTCTGCCAGCAGCTCCCGCTGGAACGCGTTCAGCGCCGCGCTGACAGCGGCGCACTGGATCAGAATGTCGTTGCAGTAGATTTCGTTCTCCACCATGCCCCGGACGCCCCGGATCTGACCCTCGATCCGGTTCAGCCGGTGGATCAGCGCCTTGCGTACAGCCTCGTCCCGCGGGACAGCCTTCTTGCGGCAGCAGGATGACTCGTTCATAGGATGACCCCCTTTGGTCGATTTGATTCTATAGGGTATTATATACCCCGTGGGGGTATTTGTCAAGAGAAAGAATGCGTCCCCCGCACGACGGGGTTTTTAATGAATAATGAATACTGAATAACCGTCTAATGAATAATGTCGGAGTTTTTCAAATCGCGATTTGAAAAACACATTTATTATTCATTCTTAAGTCTTCAGTATTCATTATTCATTTCGTCCGGCCGCGGGGGGTACGGATTCTTCGCTTTGCTCAGAATGAGGGGGGACGGGGACGAGCGATGCTCGCCCCTACGGGCGGTGCCTGAACTCGAAGAGTCACGAAGTATGCCTGATCCCTGATGCCTGATCCCTGATGCCTGATCCCTGATGCCTGATGCCTGATCCCTGATCCCTGATCCCTGATCCCTGATGCCTGATCCCTGATGCCTGATGCCTGATGCCTGATCCCTGATTCCTGATGCCTGATCCCTGATGCCTGCTCCCTCATTTTGCATTTTGCATTTTGCCCTTTGCATTCTGCATTCCTCCCCCGTCGGCTGCATAGACTTGCGTAACCCATGCTTGGGAGGTGCGGATATGACAGATACCATCGACAAGCGGGCCAGGGAGCTGGCGGAATTCGTTTTGGAAACCGGGGCCACCGTGCGGGCAGCCGCGGAGCGCTTCGGCGTGTCCAAATCCACGGTACACAAGGATCTCACCCAGCGGCTGGAGCCCATCGACCGCCCGCTTTGGCTCCGCGTCCGGGCGGTGCTGGAACACAACAAGGCAGAACGGCATCTGCGGGGCGGCGAGGCCACCCGGAGGAAGTACCGGATCCGGAATGCAAAATGCGAAATGCAAGATGCAAAATGATCCGGAGGGCGGATGTGGGCATCCGCCCCTACGGTTTCTGCGCTCTTGACAAACGCCGCGTTTTCCGGCATAATATACGGATAGATACGTAACCCGCGAAATACTGACACAGGAGGCAGCTATGGATCAGGTTTTTGTCACCGGGCACCGGAATCCGGACACGGACTCCATCGTTTCGGCCATGTCCTACGCAGCGCTGCAGAACGCCCTGGGCGAACGGGGCTACACCGCGGCGCGGCTGGGCCATCTGAACGACGAATCCAAGCGCATTCTCGAGCGCTTCGGCTTTGAGCCGCCCGTTCTCATCAAGGATATGCGGACCCAGGTGCAGGATCTGGACTTTGACACACCGCCGGCCCTGAGCGCCGCCCTGACGGTGGCCCGGGGTTGGAATCTGCTGCGAAGCAACGCCTCCATCACCGCCATCCCCGTCACCAACGAGGACGGCACCCTCTTCGGGATGCTCTCCTCCGGCGACGTGGCCGGCTACGACATCCGGACCATCGAGGATCCCCTTGTCCGGGACGTGCCCCTGTTCAACCTGCTCTCCGTGCTGGAGGGCCGGGTGCTCAACGACGCGGGGGCCTGCATGGACACCGTATCGGGCGAGCTGATCTTCGGCCTGCCCCGGGGGGCCGATCTGCGGCTGTTCGACCACGAGAACTACATCGCCGTCTGCGGCGACCAGCCGGAGGTGATCCGCTGGGCTCTGGAATCCAACATCCACTGCCTGATCCTCTGCGAGGCGGAGCTGAGCCCGGAGCTGCGGGAACTGGAGACGAAAACCTGCATCATCTCCACCCCCTTCTCCGCCTACCGGGCCGCCCGGCAGATCTTCCAGGCCATTCCCATCGCCCGAATCTGCCAGTCCTCCAACCTGGTCACCTTCCGGCTGACGGACTACCTGGACGACGTGCGGGAGACCGTTTCCAAGAGCCGCTACCGCTGCTATCCCATTCTGGACGCAGAGGACAAGGTGGTGGGCACCCTGTCCCGCTACCATCTGCTGAAGCCCAGGCGCAAAAAGGTGGTGCTGGTGGACCACAACGAGGCCGCCCAGTCCGTCCCCGGGCTGGAGCAGGTGGAGCTGCTGGGCATCATCGACCACCACCGGCTGGCGGACATCCAATCCGCCAACCCCATCTTCTTCCGCAACGAGATCGTGGGCAGCTCCACCACCATTGTGGCGGAGATGTACCAGGAAAAGGGCCTCATGCCCTCCAAAAAGATGGCTGGCCTCATGTGCGCCGCCATCCTCTCGGACACGGTCATCTTCAAATCCCCCACGGCCACCCCCCGAGATCGCACCATTGCCGAACGGCTGGCCCGGATCGCCGGGATCGACCTGGAGGAGCTGGGGCAGTTCATCTTCACCGCCTCCCTGGGGGCGGACAAGTCCGCCCGGGATCTGATGTACGCGGACTACAAGGACTTCCACATCGCGGGCCACTACCTGGGCGTGAGCCAGATCACCTGCGTGGATTCCGTGTCCATGCTGGATCGGAAGGACGAATTCCTGGCCGAGATGACCCGGGCCAAGCAGGAGCGGGGCTACGACATTATGATCCTGATGCTCACCGACGTGCTGCTGGAGGGCACCCAGATCATCTTCCTGGGAGACGCGGACGACATTGCCCAGGCCTTCGGCGTGGAGCCCCAGGGCAGCACCCTCTTCCTGCCCGGCGTCATGAGCCGGAAAAAGCAGGTCATCCCCATGCTGTCAGCCCTGTGGGGCTGAGCGCCAAGCGCATACGCGCTTTGCGCATGAAGTATTTGCTGACGCAAATAGGAAGTATGGCTTCGCCGCATGAAGGCGCTGCGCTTATGAAGTATGGCTGCGCCATATTTGACGCAACGGGTAGTTTTCCCCACTTTTGAAGTCAATATTTTTTTCATCTGTTTATTCGCAGAATAAACAGATACCGCAATATGTGCGAAGCACATACTTCATATCTCCGAAGGAGATACTTCATATTCCGCTAAGGAATACTTCATATCTCCGAAGGAGATACTTCATTCGATACGCAGGAGGTTATTTAAATTGAAACTGTACGATGTACTGATCGTTGGCGCCGGCCCTGCAGGGCTCACCGCTGCCATTTACGCCCGGCGGGCGGGAAAGACCGTGCTGGTGCTGGAAAAAGACACCTTCGGGGGGCAGATCACCTTCTCCCCCAAGCTGGAAAACTACCCCGGCTTTGAGACCATCTCCGGCAACGACCTGGCCCAGCGGATGCTGGAGCAGGCCATGGCCCTGGGGGCCGACGTGGACATGGACACGGTGCTGGGGATCGAGGACGGTCCGGTGAAGACCGTCATCGGCGAGGGGGGCCGCTATGAGGCCCGGGCCGTCATCATCGCCGCCGGAGCCCGGCACCGCCGCCTGGGTCTGCCCCGGGAGGAGGACATGATCGGCAGCGGTCTGTCCTTCTGCGCGGTCTGCGACGGTGCCTTCTACCAGGGCGCCCACGTGGCCGTGATCGGCGGGGGCAACACCGCCCTGCAGGAGATCCTGCTGCTGGCCGAGACCTGCAAAAAGGTCACGGTGGTGCAGAATCTAGCCTTCCTCACCGGCGAGCAGAAGATGATCGACCAGGTGCTGGCCCGGCCCAACGTGGAGGTGCTGTATTCCACGGTCTGCGTGGGCTACGAGGGAGAGGATCAGCTCACCGGCCTGCGCCTGCAGAACACCGAAACCGGCGCGGAACAGCAGCTGGCAGTGGACGGAGCCTTCCTGGCCATCGGCACCGAGCCGGAGAACCAGGCCTTCGCCGCCCTGGCCCCCTTGAACGAGGCGGGCTACATCAAGGCCGACGAAAGCTGCGTCACCCCCACGGCCGGGATCTTCGCCGCCGGGGACTGCCGCACCAAGGCCTACCGCCAGGTGGCCACCGCCGTAGCCGACGGCGCAGCCGCGGCCCTGAACGCCTGCAGGTGGCTGGATCGATGAAAATATGCATGAAAAAAGCACGGCAGAAGTCGTGCTTTTTTCATGCGGGCGCACTCGTATGTAGGGGCGGCCAGTGGCCGCCAGCAGGCCGCACCGGTCATCCCAAACGCACCCCGCCGTAGGGACGAGCACCTGTGCCCTTCATGGGTAGTGCTCGTCCGGTTTGCGAAGCAAACAATCGCCCGCCAGGGCGATCCAGCCATGTCCGTTGTTCGAACCCGGTCGCGGCGTCGTGGTGCGGCTGGATTTGCCTTGCGGCAAATTGCGTTCGTTCCGAACGCCGGGGCGTCGTGGGCGCCGCCCCCTACAACCGTACCCTACTGTAGCGCCGGCTATTAGCCGGCATACCGGGTGCGATAATCGGTCCCGGTTGCGGCGATGGGGTGCGGCTGGATTTGCCTTGCGGCAAATTGCGTTCGTTCCGAACGCCGGAGCGATGTGGGCATACTTCGTGACTCTTCGAGTTCGCTCCCTACGGGGACGGGGAACGGCGGGCTAATAGCCCGCGCTACGGTAGGGTGCGCCCCTATATCTGCTCCAGCTTGGCGCGGAAGCTGATGGCCCGGGGGGTGGGGAGGTCGTCGAAGCGGACCAGGTGGGCGGCGCGCCGGTCGTCGATGCCCTCCACGGTGCCCACGCCGAAGACGGCGTGGCGGACCCGGGTGCCCACAGGCAGAGTGGAGGCGGCCCGGTTCTCGGGCAGGCTCCGCTCCAGGGCTGCGATATAGGCCCGGGCCTCGGCGATTAGGCCCTCCGGCCGGGGCTTGGTCAGCTCCAGGTGGGCCTCGTCGATGTCCAGCAGGAAGCGGGAGGGATAGCGGGGGGAGCCGTCATGGTTCCGGCCCTCGGCCTCCGACAGGCAGAGGCTCCGTTCCGCCCGGGTCATGGCCACGAAGCAGAGCCTGCGCTCCTCCTCCATGGCCTCCAGGGTGCCGGTCTTGCGGCTGGGGAAGGCCCCCTCGTTGAGCCCCAGCAGGAACACATGGGGGAATTCCAGGCCCTTGGCCGCGTGGACGGTCATCAGCTTCACCCGGTCGTCATGGGCCTCCAGATCCGTATTCGTATACAGGGCCACATGGGCCAGATAGTGGGGCAGGGTGGCCTCCTCCCCGCAGCCGGTCTCATACTCATAGATGGACTGCTTCAGCTCCGCCAGATTGTCCAGCCGCTCCTGGCTGCCCTCGGTGCGGAGCATTTCCTCATAGCGGCTCTCGTGGAGCAGCTCCGTCAGCAGCTCCGACACAGGCCGCCCCTCCCAGCGGGCGGAGAAGTCCTCCACCAGGCGGACGAAGGCCGCGGCCTTGGTGCCCCGGAAGAGCTCCGTATCCAGGTTCTTCTGCAGGGCCAGAAAGAGGGAGCAGCGGTTTTCCTCCGCCCAGGCCTGCAAGAACTCCATGCGCCGCTTGCCCAGGTTCCGCTTGGGCAGGTTGGCCACCCGCAGGAAGGAGAGGTCGTCCCGGTAGGCCACCAGCCGCAGATAGGACAGGGCGTCCTTGATCTCCGCCCGGCCGTAGAAGGGCACGCCGCTGTAGATGGTGTAGGGGATCTTCTCCCGGTTCAGCACGTCCTCCACGGGGCGGGTGAGATAGTGGGCCCGGTAGAGCAGGGTCACGTCCCGGTAGTCCGTACCGGCGGCATGGAGGGCCTGGATCCGGGAGGCGATCCACTTGGCCTCCGCCTCGGGGGTGTCCGCGTGGTGGCAGAGCACCGTGGGCCCCTCCGGCAGGGTGGGGATCAGCTCCTTTTTCAGCCGGTTTCGGTTCTTGTCGATCAGATCGTTCACCGCCTGGAGGATCTGGGGGGTGGAGCGGTAGTTCCGGTTCATGAAGATCGTCTTCGTGCCGGGGTGCTTCTGGTCGAAGTCCAGCAGATAGCGGATGTTGGCCCCCCGCCAGGTGTAGATGGTCTGATCCGGGTCCCCCACCACAAAGAGGTTCTTGTGGTAGCCGCAGAGCACCTCCATCAGCTCGTACTGGGGCTCGTCGATGTCTTGGAACTCGTCGATCATGATGTATTCCAGCCGCTTCTGCCATTTGAGCCGGAGCTCCTCGTGCTTCCGGAAGATGTACAGGGTGAACTTGATCAGATCGTTGTAGTCCAGGCCGAAGCACTTCTTCTGCTGGTAGAGGTAGCCGTAGAAGATGATGTTCTCCGTGGAGGCAGCCTCGTCGTACTTCTGCCGCAGGGCCTCCAGGGGCAGGTCGATCAGATCCTCGTAGTATTCCGGGTGGAAGCGGAGCTTCTGCATCTCGATCATGTCCCGGGCGTTGGCGAAGGTCATGTCCCGCAGGGTCAGGCCCCGTTCCTCGTAGACGATCCGCAGCATGGCGTCGATGTCGGAATTATCCAGCACCAGGAAGGCCCTGGGATAGCCCACGGCAAAGCTGTCCTCCTGGAGCACCGACACGCAGAAGCCGTGGAAGGTGTTGATGTAGCCGGTGTCGTTGTCCCCGGTGAGATTGTGGATGCGCTGGCGCATCTCGTTGGCGGCCTTGTTGGTGAAGGTGACGCAGAGAATGTTGCCGGGCAGGATGCCCAGCTCCGTCACCAGCCAGGCGAAGCGATGGGTCAGGGCCCGGGTCTTGCCGGAGCCCGCCCCCGCGATCACCCGGACGAAGCCCTCGGTGCTTGTGACAGCCTCCAGCTGTTCGGCGTTGAGTTTTGCGGTTAAATCCATAAAATCCCCTCCTCAGGGGGAGCATAGCACAAAAACGATCCCATAAACGGGATCGTTTTCGTGCTTTTTTCATTTACAGCCCCAGCTTGTCCTCGATGTCGTTGATGACGTAGTAGACCATATTGTCCTCGGGCTTGATATAGAGCTTGCAGGAACGGATCACCGTGGAGGGGTGCTTGGCCTTGAAATCCTCCTTGCAGCGCTCCGCCAGGTCGGCGCAGTCGAACTGCCGGTTGGCGTGCTGAACATAGACCTCCGGCACCAGCGCGGAGATCACCTGCTTGCCCGCGTTCACGGCCGCTTCCAGAACGGGCTCGGCCTTCTTGACGGCGGTGCCCGCCGCGCTCTTTGCCTTGCGAACCACAGGCTCAGTTTTTTCGATGACCTCATCGACGACTTCTTTTACCTTTTTGGATGCCATACTGTTGCGTCTCCTTTTGAACACAGGTTTGTGGGCACAAGTCCTGTACCTGAGTGTACTATACCACATCTGTCAAGTCTTGTATATCACAAGTTTATGAAGTTTTTTGCCTGTTTTCAGCAGTTTTTCCCGAAAAATTGTTTTTTATTCAAAATCTGCCCGGTTTTTTTGTCTGTTTTTCGTCCATATTATATTCGGGCGCTCAAAAAATGAAGTATCTGTTCAGTCGCCCCATGAATCGTAGGGGCGGATGCCTACATCCGCCCTCGTTTCCGGGTCAAAAACGGCCAAAAGGGCCGATGTGGGCATCGGCCCCTACGGGCGACTGAACAGATACAAAATGAAAAGAAAGACGGGAGGGATCGCACATGGGAAGAAGTATCGGGCGCACGGCGGCGGCAGTCTGGCTCGCGCTGCTGCTGAGTCTTCCGGCGCTTGCGGCGGAGCCGGAAAGTCTCGTCCCTGTGGGCAGGACGGTGGGCCTGGAGCTGGAAACGGACGGCGTTTATATCGTGGGCTTCGGCGAGGAGAACGGCAGCTCCCCTGCCCAGGCGGCCGGCTTGGAGATCGGCGACCGGATCCGCGCCGTGAACGGCGTTCCCCTGGACTCTGCGGAGCGGCTGCGGGAGCTGACCGCGGACGCAGGGGGCGCGGCTGTGGTGCTGGACGTGGATCGGGCAGGCAGGGCCGTCCAGACGGCGGTGCAGCCGGTGGATCGGAACGGGCAGCTCCTGCTGGGGCTCCGGGTGCGGGATCGGATCGCCGGGCTGGGCACGGTGACCTTCTACGATCCGGAAAGCGGCCTCTTTGGGGCCCTGGGCCACGGCGTCAGCGGAGGGGGCGGCGCGCCCATGGCCATTCGCGGGGGGCTTGCCACCCAGACCTGCGTCACCGGCATCCGGCGGGGCGAGGCGGGAGCCCCCGGCTCGCTGCTGGGCAAGGCCTCCGGCGGCGCGGCCCTGGGCCGGGTGGAGCAGAACACGGCGCGGGGCCTCTTCGGCCACGCGGCCGGGGAAGCCCTGGAGGGGCAGAGTGTTCCCCTGGCCGCCCGGGAGGAGGTGGCCACGGGCCCGGCGGAGATCTGGTGCAGCGTGGACGGCGGCCAGGTGCTGCGCTATGACGTGGAGATCGAGGCCGTGCGGCTTGACCCGGAGCAGTGCCGGGATCTGCGGATCGTGGTGACGGATCCGCGGCTGCTGGAGCAGACCGGCGGCATCGTCCAGGGCATGAGCGGCTCCCCCATCCTCCAGAACGGCAGGCTGGTGGGGGCGGTGACCCACGTGCTGGTGCGGGATCCCACCCGGGGCTACGGGATCCTGATCGGCCATATGCTGGAGGCAGCGGATCAGGCGGCGAAGGCCGCCTGATCCGTCGGGGAATGCAAAATGCAGAATGCAGAATGCAAAATGACCGGCAAAAGCATTGACTTTTTTCGAAAAAAAGGCTAAAATACGTCTGCAACCGGGCCGGACAGCCGCGCGGGACGGTCGAAAGGCCCACCGTGAGGAAAGTCCGGGCTCCACAGGGCAAGGATAACGGGTAACGCCCGCCGAAGGCGACTTCAGGAAAAGTGCAACAGAGAGATACCGCCCCGCGCAAGCGGAGCAAGGGTGGAAAGGTGAGGTAAGAGCTCACCCGTCGGCTGGAGACTGTCCGACGCTGTAAACTCTATCCGGAGCAACACCGTGGAGGAGACATTGGCTGGCCCGGCCGTCTCCGAGGAGGTGGCACAGAGCGTATCGGCAACGGTACGACAAGATAGATGGCTGTCTAAGACAGAACCCGGCTTACAGACCCGATTGCAAACACAATGCAAAATGCAGAATGCAAAATGCAACATGAATTTGGGACGATCCACCGATTCCGCATTCTGCATTCTGCATTTTGCGTTCCCCTGCCGCATAGGCTGTTTGGGTGATGCCTTTTGCGAATCACGATAACAGCGGGCTTTTTTCTCCTGCCGGGCTGCCTCTGGCTGCTGGGGCGCTGGGGCTTGACGCTGCCCTTTCTCCTGGCCGCGGCCCTCCACGAGGCGGGCCATTTGGCGGCCCTTATGACCTTTCAGATCCCGGTGACGGCGCTGGAGCTCCACGCCGGCGGGGCCGTGATCCGGGCAGCGCTCCCCGGGGGCCGCCGGGAGGCCCTGGCTCTGGCCGCCGGCCCGGGCGTCAATCTCCTGCTGGCGGCAGTCTTCTGGCGGCCCTGGCACATGTTCGCCCTCTGCAACCTGGCCCTGGGGATCGGCAATCTTCTGCCCCTGCCCAAGCGGGACGGGGGAAGGATCGTGCGGGTGCTGCGGAAAAAGCGGCATTTTAGGGAATAGGGAATAGTGAATAGTGAATAGGTGAGGTGTTTTCAAATTGCCATTTGAAAACATGGAAACGTAGGGGCGCACAGTGTGCGCCGCTACGAACTCTGAACCACAAGCCACCACACCCCCATTGAGGTACACACATGAACGAACGAATCGAATCCCTGCTGCCGCGGATCTTGCCGCGGGTGCAGAAGCCCGCCCGGTACGTGGGCGGCGAATACAATCAGACCGTGAAGGATCTTGCGACCGTCGACACCCGGGTGGCCTTCTGCTTCCCGGATACCTACGAGATCGGGATGTCCAACCTGGGCCTGCGGATCCTCTACGGGATCATGAACAATATGCCCGGCGTCTGGTGCGAGCGGGTCTTCACCCCCTGGGGGGACATGGAGGACGAAATGCGCGCCGCCGGGCTCCCTCTCTACGCCCTGGAAAGCCACGACCCCGTGGGCGACTTCGACATGATCGCCTTCTCCGTGGGCTACGAAATGAGCTACACCAACATCCTTACCATGCTGGATCTGGCAGGCGTGCCCCTCCACGCCGCTGAACGGAAGGGTTTACATAATATCGTATTTGCCGGGGGCGCCTGCACCTACAACCCGGAGCCCCTGGCGGACTTCATCGACTTCTTCTCCCTGGGCGAGGGGGAGGAAAGCACAGTGGAGATCGTGAACTGCTACCGGGACGCGAAGAAGCGGGGCCTGTCCAAGGAGGAATTCCTCTGGGAGGTGGGGAAGATCCCCGGGGTCTACGTGCCCTCCCACTACGAGCACAGCTACAACCCGGACGGCACCCTGGCGGCCATCACGCCTCTGCCCGGGGCCCCGGAAAAGGTGACGAAGCGGATCGTCCAGGATCTGGACAAGGCCTGGTATCCCACGGAGCCCATCGTCCCCATGACGGAGATCGTCCACGACCGGATGAACTTAGAGGTCATGCGGGGCTGCATCCGGGGCTGCCGCTTCTGCCAGGCGGGCTACACCTACCGCCCCGTCCGGCCCCGAAAGCCGGAGACCCTGTATGAGCAGGCAGTCCACGCCCTGGAATTCTCCGGGGACAACGAGATCACCCTCTCCAGCCTCTCCACCTCGGACTACAAGTATCTGGAGCCGCTGACGGATCGGATGACGGAATACTGCGCGGCCCGGAACATCAATATGTCGGTGCCCTCCCTGCGGGCGGACAATTTCTCCCGGGATCTGATGCTGAAGCTGCAAAAGGTCCGCAAGAGCGGTCTGACCTTCGCCCCCGAGGCGGGGACCCAGCGGCTCCGGGACGCCATCAACAAGAACGTCACCGAGGAGGACATCCTCAAGACCTGCGAGATCGCCTTTGCGGGGGGCTGGAACAACGTGAAGCTCTACTTCATGCTGGGTCTGCCCACAGAGACCGACGAGGACGTGATCGGCATCGGGGATCTGGTCTACAAGATCTACAACACCTGTAAGGCCTGCGCCTCCAACAAAAAGCGGGGCGTTCGCATCCATGTAGCCACGGCCTTCTTCGTCCCCAAGCCCTTCACCGGCTTCCAGTGGGAGCAGCAGATCGACCCGGAGGAGTATCTGCGCCGCTGCCGTCTGCTGAAGGAGCACATGAACAACAAGAGCGTGGAGTACAACTACCACGAGGCCAAGCTCTCGGAGCTGGAAGCAGTCCTGGCCCGGGGCGACCGGCGTCTGGGCGCGGTGATCGAGGCCTCCTGGCGGCGTGGGGCCAAGCTGGACGGCTGGATGGAGTACTTCGACTACGACAAGTGGATCGCCGCCCTGGACGAGTGCGGCATCGACCGGCACTTCTACACCACCCGGGGCTTCGGCCTCGACGAGCTGCTGCCCTGGGACAGCATCGACCCCGGCGTCCGCAAGGACTTCCTGCGCCGGGAGCGGGAGCGGGCCTACCGCTCCGAGATCACCCCCGACTGCCGCCACGGCTGCGCCGGCTGCGGGGCGAATAAACTCTTGCTTGGAGGCGTTTGCGACCCGTAGCAGTTGATAATTGAAAATGGAAAGTTGAAAGTTTTCGGAGTTTTGCAAATTGCAATTTGCAAAACACATTCATTTTCAATTTTACACTTTCAACTTTCAACTCAGACAACAATACACTTGAAGAGGAAGAAACAATGTTAAGGCTGCTATTTGTAAAGGAGGGCGTCGCAATCTGGTCCTCCCATCTGGACCTGATGCGGGCGCTGATGCGCTCCTTCCGGCGGGCGGGGATCGACTTGAAGCACAGCCAGGGCTTCACGCCCCACCCGGAGCTGTCCATCCTCATGCCCCTGTCCGTGGGGGTGGAGAGCCAGTGCGAGATCGCAGAATTCACCCTGGCCGAGGGCTGCGCCATTCCGGCGGCGGAGATCGCCCCCCGGATGAACCCGGTGCTCCCCGCCGGGCTCCGGGCCCTGGACAGCTACGAAGGCGGCCAGAAGGCCGGCAAGCTGGCCTGGCTGCGGGCGAGGCTGGAGCTAAGCTACAGCCCTGTAGGGGCGGCCAGTGGCCGCCCGCCCGAGGCAGAGGCTGACGGAATGCAAAATGCAAAATGCAAAATGCAAAATGAGGGATCAGGTATCAGGCATCAGGCATCAGGGGACGGGGGGGAACGGATTCTTCGCTGCGCTCAGAATGACGGGAGAGGCGTGGGGGTGGATTCTTCGACTCCGCTTCGCTCCGCCGCGAAGCAAGTCCTTCAGGGCGCTCAGAATGACGGGGTCGTAGGGAGCGATGCCCACATCGCTCCTGCCGCCTCGGAGGGTTGCGCGGAGGCATCTGGGGATGCCTCCCTACGGCGGCTTGAAGATCTGCGGGCGCTCTTTGCACTGCCATCGCTGATCGTGGAAAAGCACAGCAAGAAGGGCGATGTGGAGATGGATATTGCGCCGATGATCCGGGAGATCCATGTAGGGGCGGCCAGTGGCCGCCAGCCCGAGGCAGAGGCTGACGGAATGCAAAATGCAAAATGCAAAATGCAAAATGAGGGATCAGGTATCAGGCATCAGGCATCAGGGGACGAGGGGACGGATTCTTCGACTCCGCTTCGCTCCGCTCAGAATGACGGGCAGGGCACCCTTGTCCTCGAGGCAGTCGTGGCCGCGCAGAACCCCACGCTGAATCCCCTGCTGCTGGTGACGGCCATCGAAAAATATCTGCCGGAGCACAGGCCGGAGCACGTTCTCTGCCGCCGGCTGGAAATCTACGACGCGGATATGAACGTGTTCCGATAAGCAAAAACGGGAAGCACCGAAAAGGCGCTTCCCGTTTTTGCTTCATGGGGGCTCATTCGTCCACGATGATGCACTGGGCGCAGAGATACTTGTCGATCACGTTCCCATCCGTGCGGTAATAAGCCTGCTCCACGCTGCCGTCAGGTTTGGTAAACTTGACCGCGTAAACCTGCCCCTCCTCCATCTTCAGGGGAAAGTAAAAATAGTTTATGGCGGACCAATAGGCCGTGTCCTCATCCGCGTAGGGGCAGTCCGCAAGGTCGTCATAGGCATTCTCCAGCCGCCAATAGTCCATGCGCAGCATCCCGTCGCTCTGTGAATATTCGTCAAAGCCGTAATAGGTGGCGTCGTATTCCTTGCCCCGAACCTCCATTCGATCCGTTCGGAGCAGATCGACGTAGCCGATGATTTCCGCCTGAATGGCGTCGCCGCCATAGGCCAGAAGCTGCTTCGTCATGGTATCCACCTGCCCGGAGCATCGTTTGTCATTGACGGTGTGCGCGGAGCCGTAAATCCCCATGATATTTGCGCCGGACAGCGCTCCGTACTCCCGCAGAAAATTCTCCGCCATACAGGTTTCCCGGTAGACCTTGTCCGCGGAGCCGCTGCCTTCGGAAAGCCGGTATAACTCCTCGCCCTGCTGATTGTTTTCCAAAAGAAGCCGGTATTCCTTCGTGTTTTCCTTTCCGGCTCGCTCCAGCTCCGACTTCAACCGCGCGCCCACCAAATCATAGTCCTGTCCCACGTCCGTTCCGTGAAAGACGGTTTCCGGGTATTTCTGCTTGATCTGACGGTAATAGTCCAGATACGCCGGCGAGTGTGCAGACGTTCCTTCCCAGCAATTGTACAGCCAAGTCAGGAGCTGATCGGAATCCGCCTGCATCCATTGGTTGAGATAGTACGCGTCGGCGTAGCTTGTCTCTTCAAACAGATCCCGCCAGCCCTGCGCGTAGAGTTCATCCCAAAGCGCCAGCTCCGCCGCTATGATGCTTGCGTTGCCGTGCTTCCATTCCCCGCAGAGGTAAACCTGCCCCCATTGGATGTCCTCCGGGGCGAGCGCCGCAAGCGTCTCGGCTGGTTCCGTGCTTGCAGCTGTGCTCTCGGCGCTCGCGACAGCAGGCGCGGTGCTCGTCTGCGCCGACGCTGTGCGTTCCGCCCCGGCGCGCATCGACGTGCTTTCCCGTTCCGCGGCCGCAGTCGTCCCGCCTGTCGCTTCGCCGCATCCGGCAAGGCACAGCCCCATCAGGAGCGCCGCCGCCAGCAGCTTGATTTTTCCCGTTTGTTTCATGTTGCTTTCCTCCGTTTCTTTTGGTCTTACCATTCCGTTAATGTCACCCAACGGAGAAATGTTACAGAACGAAGGTCTAAAATTTTACAATGATTTTCTTGCGATCGACACACGCGGCCGGAATCCCAAAGAGATGGATTTGCTTCATATCCCGAAAGCGGTTGCATGCTCGTCTGCGCCGACGCCGTCCTTTCCGCCCCGGCGCGCATCGACGTGCTTTCCCGTTCCGCGGCCGCGGTCGTCCCGCCTGTCGCTTCGCCGCATCCGGCAAGGCACAGTCCCATCAGGAGCGCCGCCGCCAGCAGGCGGCGTTTTCCTGTTTGTTTCACGTTGTTTTCTTCCGTTTCTCTTGGTTGTGACAATCTGTCAAGTTGGTACACGGGCTTTCATAAACGGTTCTCAGCGACAAATCGTCGCTGAGAACCGTTTCGACCTCATTTATGGAACAAATTCTTGCTCTGATACTTGGGCGTGCAGGTGAGGCGCATACCCAGGCGCTGGTAGGTGGCGGCGTCCTGCTCGCTGAGGATGACGGTGGAGTGGACCTCACACTCGCGAAGTCGGGTGAGCTTCTTCATGGCTTTGGCGGCCTCCTCGTCGGTGGCTGCGGAGATGGCCAGGGCAATCAGGATCTCGTCGGAGTGGAGCCGGGGGTTCCGGCCGCCCAGATACTTGGTCTTCAGACTCTGGATGGGCTCGATGGCCTCCCGCGTGATCAAGTGCCGATGGGCCTCGGTGCGGGCCAGGGACTTCACCGCGTTCAGCAGGGCTGCCGCGGCGGGGCCCATGAGCTCCGACATCCCGCCCACCACCAGCTCACCGTTGGGCAGGTGGATGCAGACGGCGGGTTCGCCGGTCTCCTCCTCCGCCTGGGTGGCCCGGGCCACCACGGGACGGATGGCGGGCGTCACGGAGGCCTGCTTCATCAGCAGCTCCAGCTTGAAAACCGTCTCGTCGGCGCCCACGCCTCTGCGCTGGTCGCAGAGGGCGGCATAGTAGCGGCGGACGATCTCCTGGCGGGAGGCCTCGCAGACCACGTCGTCGTCCACGATGCAGTTGCCCACCATGTTCACGCCCATATCCGTGGGGGATTTATAGGGGCAGCTGCCCATGATCTTCTCGAAGATGGACTGCAGCACCGGGAAGATCTCCACGTCCCGGTTATAGTTCACCGTGGTCTCCCCGTAGGCGGCCAGGTGGAAGGGGTCGATCATATTCACGTCGTTGAGATCGGCGGTGGCGGCCTCGTAGGCCAGGTTCACCGGATGATTCAGCGGCAGATTCCAGATGGGGAAGGTCTCGAACTTGGCGTAGCCGGCGGCCTCGCCCCGCTCGTAGTGGTGGTAGAGCTGAGAAAGGCAGGTGGCCATCTTGCCGGAGCCGGGGCCGGGGGCCGTGACCACCACCAGAGGCTTGGTGGTCTCGATGTACTCGTTCTTTCCGTAGCCCTCGGCGGAGACGATCTTTGCGATGTTGTGGGGGTAGCCCTCGATGGGATAGTGGGTGTAGACCTTGACGCCCAGGTGCTCCAGACGGCGGCGGAAGGCGTCCGCAGCCCCCTGGCCGGCGTATTGGGTGATGACCACGCTGCCCACGTAGAGCTTCTCGGCCCGGAAGGCGTCGATGAGCCGGAGCACGTCTTCATCGTAGGTGATGCCCAGGTCGCCCCGGACCTTGTTCTGCTCGATGGCGGAGGCGTTGATGGGGATCACGATCTCCACATCGTCCCGCAGCTCCAGCAGCATCCGGATCTTGCTGTCCGGCGCGAAGCCCGGCAGGACCCGGGAGGCGTGGTAGTCGTCAAAGAGCTTGCCGCCGAATTCCAAATAGAGCTTGCCGCCGAACTGGGAGATCCGCTCCCGGATCCGGGCGGATTGGGTATCCAGGTACATCTGGTTATCGAAGCCGATCAGTTTCCGCATGGGACGTTCCCTCCTTTTCAACACTCGGTTATTGTACCACAATTCGGCAAAAGAGGCAAGGCTTTTCTTCGCAGTTTTTGGTGGTTTTTGTCCCCTGTTTTGCCTGCGCCGGGGCTTTACAAATTGTTATTTCTATTGTATAATATATTGAAAATTTTACGATTTACAGAGAGAACAACTGCCATGCCTTTCAAATACATTCATATGCATATGCACCAGCATCGGCACACGGATTCCACCCTGCTGACCCGGGGCGACCCGAAGCGGGTCATCACGGCCTTTGCCTTCCCGATCTTTCTGAGCCAGCTCTTCCAGCAGCTCTACAACACTGCGGACGCCTGGATCGTCAGCGAGTATCTGGGAGATTCCGCCTTCGGCGCGGTCAAATCCTCCACCAGCCTCATCTTTCTGATGATCTCCTTCTTCGTGGGGGCCTCCATGGGCGCAGGCGTGGTGATCAGCCGCTATTTCGGCGGCAAGGATCCGGACAAGCTGAGCAAGGCCGTCCACACCGCGGTGCTGGTCTCCCTGCTCTGCGGCGTGACCTTGACTGTGATCGGCGCGATCCTGGCCTCCTACATCCCCATCTGGATGCAGCTGGACGAGAAGCTGCAGCCCTACGCCATCTCCTATCTGCGCTGGTACTTCCTGGGCTCCGTGGCCCTGGTGATGTACAACACCTTCAAGGGGATCATGAACGCCGTGGGCGACAGCAAGCGGCCCCTGTATTTCCTGATCGTGTCCTCCGTCACCAACGTCTTTCTGGACTGGTTCTTCCTGGGGCCTCTGGGGCTGGATATCCGCTGGGCCGCCATCGCCACCACCATTTCCCAGGCCCTCTCCGCCCTGCTCTGCCTGCGGCAGCTGATGAAGAAGGACACGGTCTACGCTCTGTCCCTGCGGAAGCTGCGGATAGACGGAAGCTCCCTGCGGGAGATCCTCCGCTACGGCCTGCCCACCGGCGTGCAGAACTCCGTGATCGGCTTTGCCAACGTGCTGGTGCAGACCAACATCAACACCTTCGGCGACATGGGCACCAACGCCTTCGGCGCCTACGGCACCATCGAGGGCTTCGCCTTCCTGCCCATCACCTCCTTCTCCATGGCGCTGACCACCTACATCGGCCAGAACCTGGGGGCGAAGGAGTACGACCGGGCGAAGCAGGGCGCCCGCTTCGGCATTCTGTCCGCGGTGATCATGGCGGAGCTGATCGGCTTGATCGTCTTCTGCTTTGCAAAGCCCCTGGTGTCGATCTTCATTGACGACCCGGCCTCCATCGAGATCGCCGTGCGCCAGGCCCACATTGAGTCCCTGTTCTTCTGTATGCTGTCCTTCTCCCACTGCATCGCGGGCATCTGCCGGGGCGCGGGCAAGGCCTTTGTGCCCATGTTCATCATGCTGGGGGTCTGGTGCGTGCTCCGGGTGAGCTACATCACCATCGCCATGCAGATCGACCACAACATCACCCTGCTGTTCTGGGCCTACCCCATGACCTGGTTCATCAGCTCGGTGATCTACTTCGTCTACTACACGAAGTCCGACTGGATCCACGGGTTCGAGAAAAAGGCCTGAGCCGTGGCGCACCGGTGTGCGCCGCTACGGAGGCCTGAGCCGTGGCGCACCGGTGTGCACCGCTACGGAGGCCTGAGCCGTGGCGCACCGGTGTGCGCCGCTACGGAGGCCTGAGCCGTGGAATGCGGACAAGCAATACCCATGAAGGGCACAGGTGCTCGTCCCTACATTCTGAATGGGAGGAACGGGAGGTAACTGCAAATGCGGATCGGCTTTCTTACAAGAAAAAATCGCACCACCTCCTCCTTTCAGGTGATCCTGTTCGGCTTTCTGGCCGTGATCCTGCTGGGCGGGCTGATTTTGACCCTGCCCTTCTGCAGCCGGAGCGGGGAGTTTACCCCCTTCTCCGACGCCATCTTCACCTCCGTCTCCGCGGCCTGCGTCACCGGTCTGGTGGTGCAGGACACGGCCACCCACTGGTCCGTCTGGGGCCAGCTGGTGATCCTGGTGCTGATCCAGATCGGCGGCCTGGGGGTCATCACCGTGGCTCTGACCTTCTTCCGGCTCTGGGGCCGCCGCATCAGCCTGGCCCAGCGCAACATGATGCAGCAGTCCATCTCCGCCCCCCAGGTGGGCGGCATCGTCCGGCGGACGGGCTTCATCCTCCGGAGCTCCCTGTGCATCGAGCTGGGAGGCGCCCTGCTGCTGGCCCCGGTGTTCTGCCGGGATCTCGGCTTCTTCAAGGGCCTGTGGTACAGCGTGTTCCACGCGGTTTCCGCCTTCTGCAACGCGGGCTTTGACCTCATGGGGATCCGGGGGCAGTATTCCTCCCTCACCGGCTACCGGGCGGATCCCCTGGTAAACATCGTGATCATGCTGCTGATCGTCATCGGCGGCATCGGCTTCCTGGTCTGGGAGGATCTGCGGAAAAACAAGCTCCGCTTCCACCGCTACCGGCTGCAGACCAAGCTGGTGCTGGTGAGCTCCGCCCTGCTGATCCTGATCCCCGCGGTGCTGAACTATTTCACGGAGTTTCAGGATCTGCCCGCAGGGGAACGAATCCTGGTGGCCCTGTTCCAATCCGTCACCACCCGGACGGCCGGCTTCAACACCGCCGACCTCACCCAGATGTCCTCCGCCGGCATCCTGCGGATGATCATCCTTATGCTCATCGGCGGCTCCCCCGGCTCTACCGCCGGCGGCATGAAGACCACCACCGTGGCTGTGCTGTGTCTGGCGGGCATCACCGTGTTTCGCCGCAGGGACGACGTGGAGTGCTTCCGCCGCCGGATCGGCCAGGACGTGATCCGGAACGCCGGTACGATCATGTTCCTGTATCTGGCCCTGTTCCTCACCGGCGCGGCGGCCCTCTCCCGGGTGGAGGGGATGTCCCTGCTGGCCTGCATGTTTGAGACCAGCTCCGCCGTGGGCACCGTGGGCCTGACCCTGGGCATCACCCCCATGCTGCACCAGAGCTCCCGGGTCATTCTGATGCTGCTGATGTTCCTGGGCCGCGTGGGCGCTCTGACCCTGGTGTACGCCCTGCTCCCCGGCGGGAAGAATCCCCCGGGCAGGATGCCGCTGGAGCCGATCACCGTTGGTTAATGCATAATGCATAATGCATAATTGTGGTACGGGAGAAGCGATGCAATCATTTTGCATTTTGCATTTTGCATTCTAACAAGGAGGTTTGGTTATGAAATCCGTTCTGATCCTGGGGGCCGGGAATTTCGGCACCATGCTGGCCCGGCAGATGTATGAGCAGGGCTACGAGATCATGATCGTGGACGTGCGGGAATCTCTGATCAACGCGGTGATGCCCTACGTCACAGACGCGCAGATCGGCGACTGCACCAGCCCCACCTTTCTGAAGACCCTGGGGGTGGACAACTTTGACATCTGCGTGGTGTCCATCAGCGAAAACTTCCAGACCTCTCTGGAGGCCACCTCCCTGCTGAAGGAGCTGGGGGCCAAGCAGGTCATCTCCCGGGCAAAGAACGAGATCCAGGAGAAATTCCTCCTGCGGAACGGCGCGGACGAGGTGGTCTACCCCGAAAAGCAGATCGCCAAGCGCCTGGCCACCAAGTATTCCTCGGAGAAGATCCTGGACTTCCTGCAGCTGGAGGGGGGCTTCTCCGTCTACGAAATGGCCATTCCCGAGGAGTGGTTCGGCAAGACCCTTGTGGAGCTGGATCTGCGCAGAAAGTACGAGATCAACCTGATCTGCCTGCGCGCCGGCGGAGAGATCAGAGTCCCCCGCCCCGACCGGGCCTTCAAGGCCGGCGACGTGGTTTACGTGGTGGGCGAGCTGCAAAATGTCAGAAAGTGCTTCCGGATCCGCTGAACGTGATCCGTTTTCCCATTGTTTTCCCCGGAGGTATTGAGTAAATTATGAGAATCATTCTTGTTGGCTGCGGAAAGATCGGCGTGTCGCTGATCAGCGCACTGGTGGCCGAGGGCCACGACGTGGTGGCGATGGACAGCCGTCCGGACGTGCTGGAGGAGCTGAACAACCAATACGACGTGATGTGCATGGCCGGCAACGGCGCCGACTGCGAGGCCCTGCTGGAGGCCGGCGTGGAGAAGACCGACCTCTTTATCGCCGTGACCGGCTCGGACGAGCTGAATATGCTGATGTGCTTCCTGGCCAAGCGCCAGGGGGCCCGGCACACCATCGCCCGCATCCGCAACCCCCAATACAACGACAAATCTCTGAGCTTCCTGCGGCAGCAGCTGGATCTTTCCATGGCCATCAACCCGGAGCTGCTCACCGCCCAGGAGATGCACCACATCCTCAAGCTCCCCGCGGCCTCCAAGGTGGAGACCTTCTCCCGGCGGAACTTTGAAATGGTGGAGCTGCTGCTGAAGGAGGACGCCCCCTTCGTGGGCCAGAAGCTGGTGGATCTGCGGGAACGCTTCAAGGCCAAGTTCCTGGTCTGCGTCGTCCAGCGGGGCAGCGAGGTCGTGATCCCCCGCGGCGATTTCGTCCTCCGGGCCGGCGACCGCATCGGCATCACCGCCGACCGGATCGAGCTGTGGAAGCTTTTCAAGGCCACCGGCCTTGCCAAGCGCCAGGCCCGGAACGTCATGCTGCTGGGCGGCAGCCGCATCGCCTTCTATCTCTCCAAGATGCTGCTGAACTCCGGCTCCAACGTGAGCCTGATCGACACCGACCGGGCCACCTGCCACAAGTTCAGCGACTGGCTCCACGGCATCGCCACCTTCTGCGGCGACGGCACCCACCCGGAGCTGCTCCAGGAGGTGGGGCTCCAGGACCAGGACGCCTTCGTCTGCCTCACCGGCATGGACGAGCAGAACATCCTGGCCGCCTACTACGCCAAAGCCCAGCAGGTGGGCAAGGTCATCGCCAAGGTCAACATCGACGAGATGGCGAGAATGGCCGCCCAGATGGGCCTGGAGAACGTGATCTCCCCCAAGACCGTTGTGGTGAACGTGGTGCTGCGCTACGTCCGCGCCCTGCAGTCCTCCATGGGCTCCTCCATCGAGAACCTCTACCAGCTGATGGACGGCAAGGCCGAGGCCCTGGAATTCATCGTCAGCGGCGAGGCAGCCTACACCGGCATCCCCTTCAAGGATCTGCGGCTGAAAAAGAACATTCTGATCGCCGGTCTGCTCCGGGATCGCAAGGCCATCATCCCCGCCGGCGGCGATATGATCCTCCCCGGCGACCGGGTGGTGGTCATCGCCGGACAGCACCGCCTGAACACTCTGGCGGATATTCTGCTGTAGGAGGGCCGTCATGAACCGGAAAATGGTTTTTTTCCTGATCGGGCGGATCCTGCTGCTGGAGGGCGGCCTGCTGCTGCTGCCCCTGTTCGTCTCCGTCTACTACTGGGACGGGGGGCAGATCCCCTTTCTGCTCACCATTGCCCTCTGCCTGGGGCTGGGCCTGCTGCTGTGCAGGCTCTGCCGCACCGACAACCAGGTCATCTACGCCAAGGAGGGCTTTCTAATCACAGCTCTGGCCTGGCTCTGCGTCTCCGCGGTGGGGGCGCTGCCCTTCCTCATCAGCGGGGAGATCCCCAACTTTGTGGACGCCTTCTTTGAGACCGTCTCCGGCTTCACCACCACCGGGGCCTCCATCCTCACCGACGTGGAGGCCATGTCCCGCTCCATGCTGTTCTGGCGGAGCTTCACCCACTGGATCGGCGGCATGGGCGTGCTCGTGCTGATGGTGGCGAACATGCCGAACCTCTCCGGCCGGAAGATCCACGTCCTCCGGGCCGAGATGCCCGGCCCCACCATGGGCAAGCTCTCCCCCAAGCTGCGGGACACCGCCAAGACCCTCTACCTGCTCTACATCGTCATGACCGCCCTGGAGCTGGTGCTCCTGGTGGCGGGAGGGATGCCCCTGTTTGACAGCGCCATCCACACCTTCGGCACCGCCGGCACCGGCGGCTTCGGCATGAAGGCCGCCAGCATCGCAAACTACACCCCCTATCAGCAGTGGGTCATCGCCGTGTTTATGATGCTCTTCGGCGTCAACTTTAACCTCTACTTCCTGCTGGCCCTGGGGCGCTTCCGCTCAGCCCTGCGGAGCGAGGAGCTTTGGACCTACCTGGTCATCATCTTCCTGGCTACCGCGCTGATCGCCGTGAACGTCACGCCCCAGATCGGCAGCACGTCGGAGGGGATCCGGGCCGCCTACTTCCAGGTGACCTCCATTTCCTCCACCACAGGCTTCTCCACGGTGGACTTCGACCAATGGCCCACCGTGTCCCGGATGATCCTGGTGGTGCTCATGTTCATCGGCGCCTGCGCCGGCTCCACTGCCGGCGGCCTCAAGGTCTCCCGTCTGGTGCTGCTGTACAAGACCATCCGCCGGGAGATCCGCCACCTGCTCCACCCCCGCTCCGTGACCTCCGTCCGCTTCGAGGGCAAGCCCGTGGACAGCCCCACCCTCATCAGCATCGGCACCTATTTCGCCCTCTATATCGCCCTGTTCGCCATGTTCTGGTTCATCGTATCCTTCCAGCCGGGCTTCGACGGGGTTTCCAACTTCACCGCCGTGGCCGCCTGCTACAACAACATCGGCCCCGGCCTCAATCTGGTGGGCCCCGCCGCCAGCTATGCCGCCTACGGCCCCTTCTTCAAGCTCGTCCTGTCTGTGGCTATGCTGTTCGGGCGGCTGGAGATCTACCCCATGCTGATCTCCCTGTCCCCTTCCACCTGGGCAAAAAATTAAGCGATTGCGGCCCGGAAGCAAGGGCGGATGTGGGCATCCGCCCCTACGCTCCCTGGGAAAAAAACATCGACCTCCGGCTTCCCGTGAGAAGCCGGAGGTCGATATTTTTCGCGCTCAGCGGGCCGCTTTCAGCTCGCCGGTGCGAAGCTGGAGCTGGAGCCGGTCGGCGATCAGGGCGATGAATTCCGAGTTGGTGGGCTTGCCCTTGGTGTTGGATACCGTGTAGCCGAAGAAGCGCTGCAGCGTATCCAGGTCGCCCCGATCCCAGGCCACCTCAATGGCGTGACGGATGGCCCGCTCCACCCGGGAGGGCGTGGTGGCAAAGGTCTTGGCCACCTGGGGATAGAGCACCTTGGTGATGGCGTTGATGACCTCCATGTCGCCCACGGCGATGATGATGGCCTCCCGCAGGTACTGGTAGCCCTTGATATGGGCCGGGACGCCGATCTCGTGGATCACGTTGGTGACCATGGTCTCGATATCCGGCTCCGCGTTCCTGCGGCGGTCGGATTCCCGATCCGTCTTCAGGATCTCCCCCATCCGCTCCGCAACGGTCTGGGGCAGCACCGGCTTCAGCATCAGATAGTCCGCGCCCACCGACGCGGCCACGCCGGCAACGTAATCCGTGGCAAAGGCAGCCAACAGCAGCAGCTTGGGTCGATTCTTCTGTGGAATGCTCTTCAGCACCGTGACGCCGTCCGCCTTGGGCAGCATCAGATCCAGGATCAGCACGTCCGGCTCCGCAGCCCGGAGCTGCTCCAGGGCGGATTGTCCGTCTGTCGCTGTGCCCACCACCTGATATCCACTGTTTTGCAGAGCCTTGGAAAGCTGAATGCAAAACTCCTCGCTTCCGTCCGCAACCAGGACGGTTGTGCGTTTTTCCATTGTTTCCTCTCCTTACTATGTTGGAATTGCTCTGTCTTTCTTTTGCACGGATAACTTACCATAAAATGGCGTATATTTCAAGAAGAAAAATGCGGAAATCCCTTGAATTTTCTACGTTTTTTCGACATTCATTGTCTGAATAAAAAGAATTATGTCGACCAGTGTATAAGCGTGTCGAAGGCTGTCGGGAGGCTGGTCTTCCCTGCCGCGGAGGCTGCGGGCGCAGCCCTCAGAGCATCAGCTCCGCGGCCCCCACAGGCCGGATGCGGCGGCGCTGGCAGGCTCCCCGGCCCAGCACCCGATCCATCTCTGCCCGGAAGGACTCGGCCTGCTCCAGAGGCACATAGGCCTGGGCCGTCCCCGCGAAGCCGCCCCCGTGGACCCGGCAGGCCCCCTGCCCGGCCAGCAGCTTTTCGCACAGGGCCAGGGTCAGGGACATGGGCTGCTCCGCAGCCGCTCCCACAGGGCTGACGTTTTGCAGGAAGCGCCAGGAGGAGAGGCCGGATTCCCGAACCAGGTGCAGGAAGGCGTGGAAGTCGCCCCGGCGCAGGGCGTCCCGCTGGGCGGTGACCCGGCGGTTTTCCTCGTAGATATGCATGGCCCGCAGGACGGCCCGGTCGCCGCAGCTTTTCCGCAGCTCCGGCAGGCGGCTGTAGAACGCCGCCTCGGGGACCTGCTGCAGCACCTGCTTGCCGAAGCAGCCGCAGAGCTGCCGCAGCTCGGCGGGAATGGCCGCGTATTCCCCGGTCAGATCCGCGTGACCGGCTCCGCAGCTGACGATGAACAGCTCGTAGCCCGCGGCCTCCGGATCCAGCTCCAGCTTCTCCACCACAGGGGCGTCCGGGTTTTCAAAGCTCATATAGGTGGCCCCGCCCACGGCGCTGGCGGACTGATCCAGCCGCCCGCTGGGCTTGCCGAACCAATCGTTCTCCACCCGCTGGCCCAGCTCGGCCAGCTTCAGGGGGCTCAGGCTGTCCCCGCACCAGAGGACGTTGAAGATCTCCGCCAGCAGCACCTCAAAGGAGGCGGAGGAGGACAGGCCGCCCCCCGGCAGCACCGTGGAGGAGGCCCGGATGTCCAGCCCCCGGGGGCTGCCCAGCCGGCCGCAGAGCTCTGCCATGCCCTGGAGCAGGGAAAGGGCGCTCTCCTTGGCCGCAGGCGGGTTTTGGGCGGGGTCGACGGAGATCCGGCAGGGCGGGAAGCCCGCAGACCAGAGCCGCAGCAGGCCCAGATCGTTGGGGGCCACGGCGGCAACGGTATCCACGTCCACCGCGGCTGCCAGCACCAGGCCGTGCTGGTGGTCGGTATGGTTGCCGCCCAGCTCCGTTCTGCCCGGAGCGGTGAAGAAACGGATCTCCTCGGGGCGATGGCCGTCGGCCACCAGAGCGTCCCGAAGGGCCAGCAGCCGCTGACGATCCTCCGGCCGGCGGTATACTTGATCGTAACTGTATTTCATTGCAGGTTCCTCCGTTATTTAGCGCAAGCCCGGCTATTCTAACACAAGCGCTTGTGTTTGAAAAGAGGGTTTTTGTGTATTTTTTGTATGTTTTTTTGAATACCGTGAAATCGTTCCTTGCTTTTCGCATGGGGCGCTGCTATAATGTGGAAAAGCACATAAAAGAGGAGGCGTTCGCTTTGCGTCGATTTTTCTGTTTTCTGCTGGTCATTCTGCTGCTGGGGGCGCTGACCGGCTGCAAGGCCGCTCCCGCCGCCCAGGACACAGCCGTTGATCTGCCCATCATCACTCAGAGCAGGCAGAGCGAAGCGCGGCTCGAGACCACCCAAGCCGCGCCGGATACGGAAGCGCCGGTGACGGAAGCGCCGGTGACGGAAGGGCCGGCCACGGAGTCCCCGGCCACAGCCCCCGCCACGGAGCCCCCTGCCACAGCCCCCACCACGGAGCCCGCCGTTCCGGAGACCGAGGCGGCGCCCTCGGTGACGGAGGACGGGGTCTACGACTCCAAGGAGGAGGTGGCCCTCTACATCCATCTGTTCGGCCATCTGCCCTCCAACTACATCACCAAGAAGGAAGCCGAAAAGCTGGGCTGGCCCGGCGGCTCCCTGGAGCCCTACGCCCCCGGCAAGTGCATCGGCGGCAGCCGCTTCGGCAACTACGAGGGCCTGCTCCCCGACGCCAAGGGCCGGGTCTGGACGGAGTGCGACATCGACACCCGGGGGGCAAAATCCCGGGGGGCGAAGCGGATCGTCTTCTCCAACGACGGGCTGATCTACTACACCGGCGACCACTACGAGCACTTTGAGCTGCTCTACGGAGAGGAGGGCTGACCATGCGGGCCACCATCAATGCCAAACGCGTGACGGACAGGGACAGTCTCCACGCGCTGCTGCGGGAAAAACTGAACCTGCCCGCCGACTGTGGGAGCAATCTGGACGCGGTCTATGATCTGCTGACGGAGCCCGGCAAGGATCGGATCATCACCGTGAAGCACGAGGAGCTGCTCCGCCAGCGCCTGGGCGACTATGCGGATCGGCTGCTGCGGATGCTGGACGACGCAGCGGAAAGCGGCCACGTCAAAATCCTGCACAAATGATCGGGCTGCAGCCGTAGCTCGCCCCGACCCGGCCCCGATCAGAAGTAGTCATCATCCGAATTTCGCCGTTTATCCGAGGGCGGGGAATAGATCTTGGTGATCTCTGACAGCTTCACCCTGGGGGGCGAGGCAATGAGCTTTCCGGTGGTCACGGGCTTGGAAAGGGAATACTTTGCTTTCTTGTAGACCGTGTTATGGGACTTGTTGAACACGGTCAGAACCGCCGTCAGCAGGCCCATCATCAGGGCGATGGTCGCGCAGCTGAGGGGCTCCGCAGGCTCGGAGATCGCGCCCCTGCTCTGCTGGGCGCTCTCTGCGCCGCCCTGCTGCTGGGTCGTCGCCTGGATGCGCTCCTCCCGCAGCCTGTAGGCCTGGTGGGAGGAAGTCAGCATCCCCAGCAGCAGACCCAGGGTCAACACCAGCATGGCAACTGTCTGGCTGAGCCCTTCCCTGCCGCTGCGCTCTCCGTGGGAGAGGATCAGGGTTCTGGCCAGCGCGGTGAGGATCACGGCGCCGAACATGATCAGACTATCTCTCATCGGATGCTGCCCCCTTTCGGTTGAAATGCCGCGGACGGCGGCGGGCGATGGCAAGCTGGAACTGGATGTACTCATAAATAAACCAGCAGAACAGCCCCGCCAGCACCACGCAGAACCCGCAGCAGAGCCAGACCTTGGTATGGAAGAACAGGCGGAGCAGCACCCCGATCACAATGCCCGCGGCGCCGCTGAGCACCCGCCATTTTGTTTTATCCTGGTAGCGCTGGCTCGGGGCGGAGAAGAGCAGGGCTCTGCTCTGATCCGTGGTGTCCCGGAAGGCGTTCTCCAGGAAATACAGGCCGCCGGAATAGAGGGCGGCGGAGATCATGGCTGCGCTGCCCGCCTGAATGGAGGTGGCGAACAGCAGCAGCAGGAAAAACAGCACCGCCAGACCCACGCCGAAGGCCAGCACCTTCGGCAGGCTGGTCGGGAAATCCGCAAAGACCTTGCCCGTCTGCCCGTTGACAGCGGCGTAGGTCAGCTGATCTCCCTGGCGGTAGCTCATAAACCAGACCGGGTAGAGACAGCGCTCGGCGTCAAGGATCTCGGAGGGGGCATAGGCGCGCCCCATCTGCGGGGTCAATTTTTTTGCGCGCATTTCCAGCCCCAGCGCCGTGTCCGGCTCCATCAGCTTACGCAGCACGTCCTGCTTCGCGGCTTCCTCCACCCAGGCGTCCAGCTTCTCCCGGGGCTTATCCCCCACGATGGTATAGAAGCCGGAGAGAAAGCCGGGGGCAAAGGGCTGCCGGGCCTCCGGGTGGAAGGGCTCCAGATTCTGGCTGATCCGGTCGTCAAAGGCGGAGGAGGCGTCGTGGGCGTAGCCGTCCGACTCCATGTCGATCTCGCCCTCGAGCTCATAGTGCCCGGTGACCAGGTAATCCCCCTCCCGTCTTTGCGGGGTGTCGGCGGGGATGTAATAGGTGCCGCGATGCCGCAGGCGGTACGTCCAATAGGGCATATAGATCCCCCGGAAGCTTTCCAGCAGCTGGGGATCCTTATAGCGCCCGGAAACAAACAGACGCTTTTTCGCAGCGGCCAGATAGGCCGCTTTGCATTGCTCCTTGGTGACGGAAAAGGGGATGACGGACTTGGGCCGCCAGCGCTTGCGGATCCGGTCGGCAAGCAGGGACGCGCCGCCGCAGTAGGGGCAGAAGCCCATGGCGTCGGTCTCATCCACCGTTTCCAGCTGACCGCCGCAGGAGGGGCAGGTCCAGACGAAGGTGTCAAAGCTCTGCTCCTGCTTTGCGCCGCCCTTTTCGGAATCGAAGGAATAGGGGTCAAAGCCCGCGCCGCAGTAATCGCAGTGCATCTGCTGGGATTCCACGTCGAAGCGCAGGCCCTGCCCGCAGCCGGGACAGGAAATCATATCGGTTTTCTCCCTTCTTGTACGGAATAAGAACAGGGCCGACAAACCGTCGGCCCTGAACAGTTATCTGGCAAGCAGATTGACAGCGTCCTCCAGATCGCCGGTATCGACGCTCTCGGCCTCGCCGGCGTCCATAAAGGCGGCCACGTCGGGGTCGATGGGCAGGCGGGCCAGGACAGGCAGGTCGTACTTGGCGGCCATCTCCTCCACATGGGACTTGCCGAAGACCTCGATCTTCCTGCCGCAGTCGGGGCAGGTCAGCCAGGCATAGTTCTCCACGATGCCGAAGATGGGCAGGTGCATCAGCTTGGCCATCTCCACAGCCTTGGCCACGATCATGGAAACCAGATCCTGGGGGGTGGTCACCAGAATGATGCCGTCGATGGGCAGGCTCTGGAACACCGTCAGGGGCACGTCGCCGGTGCCGGGAGGCATATCCACGAACATATAGTCCACGTTATCCCAATACACGTCCGTCCAGAACTGCTTCACCGCGCCGGCCAGCACAGGGCCGCGCCAGACCACGGGGGCCGTCTCGTTCTCCAGCAGGAGGTTCAGAGACATGACCTGGATGCCGGTGCGGGTCATGGCCGGGGCCAGCAGGCCGTCCTCGTAGGCGTCGGTGGAGTCCAGGGCAAAGGCCTTGGGGATGGAGGGGCCGGTGATGTCGGCGTCCAGAATGGCCGTCCGGTGGCCCCGCTTCTGCATGGCAACAGCCAGCATGGAGGTGACGGTGGACTTGCCCACGCCGCCCTTGCCGGAGACCACGGCGTAGACCTTGCGAACCTTGGACTTGGGATTCAGTTGAGCCAGCAGGCTCTCCTCGGTGCGGGAGGCGCAGTCCTGCCCGCAGGTGGAACAATCATGTGTGCATTCGCTCATTTGTAATTACCTCACCAGAAAAAAGTAGATTATAATAATAAGGCCTAACACAATGCGATACCATCCGAACAGCTCGAAGCCGTGCTTGCGGATGTAGTTCATCAAAAAGCGGATCACCGCCAGGGAGACCAGGAAGGCCACGGCCATGCCCACCAGCAGGATCAGCAGCTCCTGCCCGGCAAAGTGGAAGCCGAATTTCAGCAGCTTCAAAAAGCTCAGGCCGAACATGACAGGCACCGCCAGATGGAAGGTAAAGCCGGCAGCCGCGGGCCGGGCCACCCCCAGGATCAGGGCGCCGATGATGCAGGCGCCGGAGCGGGAGGTGCCGGGGATGATGGACAGCACCTGGAACAGGCCGATGCCCAGGGCCAGGGGGTATGTAATGTCCTCCACCTGCTCAACCTTGGGCTTCCTGCCCCGGTTCCAGCGCTCCACCGCCAGGAAGCCCACGCCGTAGAGGATCAGCGCCCCCGCGATGACGGTGGGGGTGGAGAGATGGGCGTCGATGTAGTCGTCCAGCAGCAGGGCCGCGACGGTGCCGGGGATACAGGCCACGATCACCTTGAGCCAGAGGGAGACCGTCTTCTGCTTCAGCATAACGCCCCCCTGGGGCTTTCTGGCAAAGGGCCAGAGCTGGTTCCAGAACAGAAGCACCACAGCCAGGATGGCACCCAGCTGGATGACGACAAAAAACATCTCCTTGAACGCGTCGGAGGCGTCCAGCCGGAGGAATTCGTCCACCAGCAGCATATGGCCCGTGGAGCTCACGGGCAGCCATTCGGTGATCCCCTCCACAATGCCGAGAAAAATCACCTTCAGCAGTTCGAGCATAGGAAGCCCCCTTCAAATACCGTGTTTGTTCATTATAGCACAGATATTCAGAATTTACAACCGTTTTTATTGCATTCCCCGGGGAACTATTTATTGCATTCCCCGGGGAACTATGTTATGATAACAGAAAAAACGGAGGAAGCTGCGATGAAATTCATCTCCTGGAACGTCAACGGCCTGCGGGCCTGTATGGAAAAGGGCTTTCTGGACGCGTTTCGCACCCTGGACGCGGATTTCTTCTCCCTGCAGGAGACGAAAATGCAGCCCGGGCAGCTCACCCTGGAGCTGCCGGGATACACGCAATACTGGTACTCCGCCGAAAAGAAGGGCTACTCCGGCACGGCGGTCTTTACGAAGCACGAGCCCCTCTCCGTCCGCTACGGCGTAGGCACGGAGGAGCTGGATCACGAGGGTCGGCTCATCACCCTGGAATACCCGGACTTCTACCTGCTGACCTGCTACACCCCCAACGCCCAGGACGGGCTGAAGCGCATCGACTTCCGGATGCAGTGGGAGGACGCCCTGCGGGCCTATATGCAGAAGCTGGACGCAGCCAAGCCCGTAATCTACTGCGGGGATCTGAACGTGGCCCACCAGGAGATCGACCTGAAAAACCCCAAGCAGAACCGGGGCAACGCAGGCTTCTCCGACGAGGAGCGGGGCAAATTCTCCGAGCTGCTGGCGGCGGGCTTCACGGACAGCTGGCGCTTCCAGCACCCGGACGCGGTGGATCAGTACTCCTGGTGGAGCTACCGGATGCGGGCCCGGGAAAAGAACGTGGGCTGGCGCATCGACTATTTCGTGATCTCCGACCGTCTGCGGGAAAAGCTGCTCTCCACGGACATCCACCAGGAGATCCTCGGCTCAGACCACTGCCCCGTAGAGCTGGTGCTGGACATATAGGCTGTAGGGGGCGGCGCCCTCGACGCCCCGCGCCGGCGTTACGAAACGCAGAACGCAAAACGAAAAACGAATAACTGTGGTATTCCTCAAATTGCCATTTGAGGAATGAAAATCAATTCGGGGCGTCGAGGGCGCCGCCCCCTACGGTTTCTTCCGGCGGCCAATTCAGGATCAGGCAGCTGCGGCCGTCCAGTTCGGCTTCCTGCATCTCCGACACCCGCTCGGCCAGGGGGACGGGGCCCTCGGGCGGGGCGAAGATGGCAAGGGTATGGGTGCCGTCGGCGTTTGCCCGCAGCATGGCGTCCGGGAGCTCCTGCTCCTCCACGACGCCCCGCCAGGGCCGGAAGCCCTCGCTCTCCCGGCCCAGGATGAAGGCCCGGGGCAGCTCCGGCCAGCTTCGGCGGGAGACCCGCCTTTCCAGGGCCAGGCCCTCCCCCCCCGGGACGCAGACCCCCAGACAGCGGCTCTCCCGGCCCAGGCAGCCCCAGAGCCGCCAGATCCCCCGATCCGGCTCGGCGCAGCAGGCGGAAAGGCGATAATAGAGCCCGTCCTCCGCAAGATCGGCCTGCCCGATCTGCGTACCCTGATAGTAAATCGGATATTGCAAATAAAACACTCCCTTTCGCATTCAGTCTATGCGGAAGGGAGTGTTGGTTATTCCGGCAGGGACGCCCCTCAACCGTCAGCGCCGCGGCGGGACACCTTCCCCCAGAGGGAAGGCTTGGTTTACGGATGCTCCAGGCCGAAGGAGACGGCGATGGCGGTATCCACCTTAGACATCTGCTCGTCTGAGAGCCTGCCCATGTGCTCCCGCAGGCGGCGCTTATCCAGGGTGCGGATCTGCTCCAGGAGGATCACAGAGTCCTTCGCCAGCCCTGCCTCCCGGCCCGGGACGGTGATATGGGTGGGAAGACGGGCTTTGCCCAGCTGGCTGGTGATGGCCGCGGCGATCACCGTGGGGGAATGGCGGTTGCCGGTGTCGTTCTGCACGATCAGCACAGGCCGGGTCCCCCCCTGCTCGCTGCCCACCACCGGGCTCAGATCCGCGTAATAGATATCGCCCCGTCTGACATTGCTTTCCATACGACTCACGCTCCGGTTTTTGTTCTTGCCCATATTCTTCCACAGAGCAATCGGAATTATACTTCCATTCCAATTTATGCGTGAGTGTCGATTTTTGTCAAACGATGTACTGCAAGACCTCCATCCTCTGCTCGCCGCTCCATTGCCTTCCCCTTGAGGGGAAGGTGGACTCCGGCGTCTCACGGAAGCCGGAGGACGGATGAGGTGGGCTTCCGATCAGCTGTCGGCTTCAT
>JAEEZZ010000136.1 GCA_016292255.1 Oscillospiraceae bacterium | reverse complement strand
CTCTGCCGTCCGCGTTCCCCCGTAGGGACGGCTCCCTGCCGTCCGCGTTCCCCCGTAGGGACGGCACCCTGCCGTCCGCGTTCCCCCGTAGGGACGGCACTCTGCCGTCCGCGTTCCCCCGTAGGGACGGCTCCCTGCCGTCCGCGTTCCCCCGTAGGGACGGCACTCTGCCGTCCGCGTGGCTCGTAGGGACGGCACCCTGCCGTCCGCGTTCCCCCGTAGGGTGCGGATGTAAGTTCAAAAAACAAGCTGAGCAAAAGGATCAAAGCAGTCCTTTTCGCTCAGCTTTTTTCAGCTTGTTATATACCCTGAATATGCTCATGCAGATTTGCCTGCAAGACGCGGCAGCCGCGGCAGCTGAGCTCCCAGACGTGGATACCCGTATCCGCGGTGCAGAAAACGGACCTTTGCAGCAGCGGGATTTGAAACAGCGCGCCGTAGAGCTGATTGATCATGCCGCCGTGGGTGACTACCGCGACGACGGAATCCGGCTCGCTCTCTGCCAGGATCCGGTTGAGCGCCTTCACGGCCCGGCTGCGGAAATCCGCATCGGATTCCTGCCCGTAAACCGACAGCTCAACGGGCAACCCCTTGATCTCGGGATAACGCCTGTCCGCCTCCTCCCGGGATAACCCGGCCAGCTGGCCGTTGTTGTGCTCCATGAGATCGGGCTCAAACAGAATGGGAAGTCCCGTTTTCTCGGAGAGGTGGCCCGCTGTCTGGGCCGCCCGCTTTAAGGGGCTGGCGTAGAGCCGGGTGAGGGAATAATGTGACCCCACATAGTTTGCCATGGCCGCGGCCTGTCTGTGGCCCCGCTCCGTCAGTTCGAAATCCGCCCGTCCCTCGTGGACGTTCAGAAGATCCGCTTCCGACTCTCCGTGCCGTATCAGCAAAATTTGCATAGTGCAGTCCTTTCCTTCGATGATCGTATCAGATCCTTGCGCTGCGTTCTTCGTTCTGCCGGATCTTCCGCAGTCTGCGGATGTCGTCCCCCAGGAAGTACAGCACCCGGTAGCTGCCCAGCAGGCGGGAGGCGATCTGGCCGCCGTAGCGGGCCTCCAAATCCTGCTCGTTGAGGTTGGTGGAAATGACGGTGGCCTTCCGTTCCAGCAGCCGGGCGTTGACGATCTCATAGAGGGCGGCGGTGACGAATTGGGTGGTCATTTCCGTGCCCAGATCGTCAATGATCAGCAGCTCGCAGTCCCGGTAGTCCCGGAGGCTCTCCGGCTCAGCCCGCTCAAATTTCACGGCTTCATAGTGGGCAAACAGCTTGCCCGCGGTGGCGTAGACCACGCTGTGACCGTTTTCGGACACCTGCCTTGCGATGCAGGCGGAGAGGAAGGTCTTGCCCAGCCCGGTGGCCCCGGAGAAGAGCAGACTTCTGCCCCCCGGCTGGAATTCCGCGGCGTATTTCTTGCAGTAGTTCAGGTTCTTCTGCATCAGCGTCCGGGCGGAGGTGCCAAGCTCGGGGTAGAAGCGCTCCGGGTAGAGCTCCATGGAAAAGTTCTCAAAGCGTTCCCGTCCCGTGGGCAGCAGGGAAGCCAGCTCCCGCTTCTGCTCCTGGCGGCAGAGCTCCCGGAGGCATTCGCACATCTGAGAGCCCACGTAGCCGGTGCCGCCGCAGAGGGAGCAGACAGGGCTGTCATCCAGATAGCCGTCGGGCAGCTCCGCTTCGTCCAGGATCCATTGGCGCTCGTTTTGCAGCTTTTGGTTTTCCTCCCGCAGCCGGGCCAGCTCCGCGTCGGTATCGCCCTCGTGCTGAAAGATCAGGGCGGCTGCCTGGGCGGCGCTGCCCCGCAGGGCCCGGTCGATCTCCCGCAGCCGGGGCCGCAGGGCGTAGGCCTTGGCCAGATGATCCTCATATTCCGCCCGCTTGCGCTCGTTATCCTCCCGCAGCCGCATTCTGGCCCGGGTCAATACGTTATTGGTATAGGCCATCGTTTCTCTCTCCTTGTCCAGGCTTCAGAGTTCTGAAATCATTATGCATTATGCATTATGCATTATGCATTATGCATTTTGCATTTTGCATTCCTCACTCTTCCTCCAGCATCTGCCTTGCCGCGTCCACCATGCCGGGGCTGGGGGCCTCGCCGTGGCGTTGATAGCCGCCCTTCCGGGCCGCGGGCTTGCGATCCAGGGCGCGGATCTGGTCGGCGGTGTAGAGTCCCTGCCCGTTCCAGCGCTCCAGGATGCTGTTCATGTATTTCCAGGTGAGGCCGCCGGTGTTCTCGCAGGTCTTTTCATAGGCCAGGCTGATGGCGTCGTCGGCGAAGCCCATGTCTGACCAGGCCTGGAGATAGCGCTCCTCGGCGGGGGTGATGCGCCGCCCGGTGATGCCCAGCAGTCTGCAAAGCTCGCCCATCCGGGAGCTTCGAAGCGATTCGTTCTGTATATAGGCGGCGGCCTTTTCCAGGGTGTCGATCTGCAGATCGGCCCAGTGATAGGCCTCCTTTTCCATCATCCGCATGGAGGGCATCCGGCCGGCGCCCCGGGAGCGGCCCCGATCCACGCAATAGTGGATCAGCACGTTCAGCACCTCCACCGGCAGGCCCAGGTATTCCCGCATGGAGAGCAGGATCTTCAATTCCTCGTTGCTCAGCACCCGACCCATGCAGCGCTGCACCTCGCCCACGAAGCGCTTGAAGCCGCTTTCCTGGTCTTCCATCCTGCGGGCCACATCCTGCTCGGTGTAATCCGGACGCTGGGCGGGCTGCTGGAAACGGGGGTTCCGGCGCGCATCCAGGCCCAGCTGCCGCAGCAGGGAAGCCGCGCACTCCAGCCGCGCCTCCGTAAACCCTGTGGCCACGTCGCTCAGCTCCGCGGCGCGGCAGAGATAGAGCAGGGCGCTGTCGCCGTTTCCCGCGGCAAGCAGCTTGCGGATCGTCTCCACTGAAACGATCACCTCAGACATCCGGATCACCTCCACTTTGACAGTGGACAACATTATACCACAAGTTTCGCCATCGGACAAGCCGTGGAACTGTTGAAACTTCGTACAAAAATCCCGCCGGGTTTTTGTTGCCCGGCCATATTTTGTGGCGGAACGGTGTAAAAACCCCAATTTACAGATTTTTTCTATTTTTTTCATTGAATCTTTCAAAAAATTGTGGTATCATGCTCCAAGCAGCGCAACTGTACCAGATTCCAACGGAAAGTGAGTCAATAACATGAAAGAAGAAAAAAAGCAAAATAAGGCGCTTGTGCTGGTTCTCGGCATTCTGCTGGCCCTGGCTGTGGCGGCAGGCCTCTATTTCGGCATCCGCGCCCTTGCCAAGAGCTCCTCGGAACCCGAAGCGACCCAGCCCGCCAATCTGACCACCACCGCCGAGGCCCCCGCCTCCGAGACCGGAAGCGGCACGGAGGAGAGCAAAGCCCCGGTGGAGGAGACCCCCGAGATGAAGGCGGCCAAGACCAAGCCGGTCTATACCGACGAGAGCATCACCACCGACGACGCCCGCCTGGATCAGACCGTGGTAACCTGCGGCGACTACACGCTGAACAACCGTGACGTGCAGATCTTCTACACGATGCAGTACTACAGCTTCCTGAACGAATACGGGATGTTCGCCTCCATGATGGGGATCGACAGCTCCAAGCCCCTGTGGGAGCAGAGCTCCATGTCCGGCGACCTCAACTGGGAGCAGTATTTTCTGATGGCCAGCATGGAGGACTTCCAGCAGTTTGCCGCCATGGCCACCAAGGCCGCCGCTGAGGGCTACGTTCTGCCCGCGGCGGACAAGGAGCAGAAGGAGAACGTCCTCAGCGGTCTGCGAGAGAGCTATGCCGGCTACGGCTACGACTCTGCCGACGCCTTTGTTCAGTCCAACTTCGGTCCCAGCGTCCGCTTTGAGGACTATGCCCGCTACCTGGAGCTCTACTTCTACGCCATGTCCTATGAGAACGGTCTCTACCAGGACATGAGCGTCACGGAGGAAGAGCTGGAGGAGTACTACAATAACCATCCTGACGAGTTCGCCGGCATCGGCAGAGATCAGACGGACGTGAACGTCCGCCATATCCTGATCGCCCTCAACACCGATGCGGACGCCCCTGCCGCAGTGGCGGAGGAGGCCAGAGAGGCCGCCAAGACCAAGGCGGAGGAGCTGCTGGCCAGCTTCCAGGAGAATCCCTCCGAGGAGGCCTTTGCCGAGCTGGCAAAGGGGAACTCCGAGGATCCCGGCTCCAAGGACAACGGCGGCCTCTACGAGGGGGTCTATCCCGGCCAGATGGTGCAGCCCTTCAACGACTGGTGCTTTGACGCGTCCCGTCAGCCGGGGGACACCGGCATCGTGGAGACCTCCTACGGCTTCCACGTCATGTACTTCGTCTCCAAGTCCGACAGCTACTATTGGAAGACCAAGGCGGAGCAGAGCGTCAAGACGAACCGGATGTACGCCCTGGTGGACTCCGTGATGAAGAACTATCCTGTGACGCCCGACTATGCGAACATCGTCCTCTGCCCGCTTCCCAAGCAGAACGTGACCGGCTAAAGCCCTTCACCGGGAGTTGAACCATGCTGCCAGCGCTGTTTTGCGAGAGAATGAAAACGCTTCTGGGCCCGGAGTATGACGCCTTTCTCCAGGCCCTGGAGCTTCCCCGGGCGGTGGGCCTGCGTCTGAACCCCCTGAAGCTCCCGGAGCAGACCGTCCGGGCTGTGGATCCGACCCTGTCCGCCTTTCACCTGACGCCTGTTCCCTGGTGTCCCACCGGCTACTGCTACGACCCGGAGACCAGACCCGGCCTGCACCCCTGGCACGCTGCCGGCGCCTATTATCTCCAGGAGCCCTCTGCCATGGCCCCGGCGGAGCTGCTGGATCCGAAGCCCGGCGAGCGGGTGCTGGATCTCTGCGCCGCCCCCGGCGGGAAAACGACTCAGCTGGCCGGCAAGCTGCAGGGCAGGGGACTGCTGGTCTGCAACGAGATCCACCCCAAGCGGGCGGCCATCCTGGCCTCCAACGTGGAGCGGATGAGCGTGGCCAACGCCCTGGTGCTGAACGAGCACCCGGCCCGTCTGGCGGAGCGCTTCCCCGGCTACTTTGACCGGGTCCTGGTGGACGCCCCCTGCTCCGGCGAGGGGATGTTCCGCAAGCACGACGCGGCAGGGGAGGATTGGAGCCCCGACACCGTGGCCATGTGCGCCCGGCGGCAGGCTGAGATCCTGGACAGCGCGGCCCGGATGCTCCGCCCCGGGGGCAGGCTGGTCTATTCCACCTGCACCTTTTCCCCCGAGGAAAACGAGGGCTCCGTGGGGGCGTTCCTGCGCCGCCATCCCGATTATCGGGTGGAGGCCCTCAGCCGGCCGGCATTTTCCCCCGGACGCCCGGAATGGGCAGACGGCGACCCCGCCCTGGCCGGCACGTTCCGGCTCTGGCCTCACCGGCTGCGGGGCGAGGGGCACTTTGCGGCGGTGCTGCGCCGGGAGGGAGACGAGGAAGGACAGAGCCTGCCCACGGAGCCGGGAGATCGGCTGCCCGATGCGGTGGCCGCGCTGATGAAGGAGCTTGGCATCCGGCTTCCCCCTGGGATCCCCGTCCGGTTCGGCGAGCGGGTCTTTCTGGCGCCGCCTGCGCTGCCCGCCCTGCGGGGCCTCAAGGTCCTGCGTCCCGGCCTGGAGCTGGCGTCCCTGCGAAAGGATCTGGCGGTTCCGGCCCACGCCCTGGCCCTGTGGACGAAGCAGGCGTCGTCCTGCCACGAGCTGTCTGCGGAGGACCCGGCCTGCGCCGCCTATCTGCGGGGCGAGACCCTGCCTTCGGACGCCCGCGGCTGGACGCTGGTGCGGGTGGACGGCCTGAGTTTAGGCTGGGGAAAGGGCTCTGTTGGGGTGTTGAAGAATCACTACCCCAAGGGATTGCGAATATTTTAAAAAATCGTAAAAAAATGTTTGACAAAAGGCCCTTTCGTCGTTATAATATTGCGTGCATGACTATGAGATTAGGAGAGTCCGATGCTGCTTGATTTGTCTGTTCTCAAAGATAACCCCGGCGGCTCGATTCCCTTTGCGGTCGATCTGGATCTGCATGAGATGACGTTCGGAGGCTGCCGCCCCGTCACGGAGCCCGTCAGGGCCTCGGGCGAGGTACGCAACACCGCCGGTGTCTACGTGCTCAGCGGTTCGATCCGCACCACGCTGCATGGTTCCTGCGACCGATGCGCCCGCCCGGTGGATAAGCCGGTGGAATTTCCGCTGCACGCCGTCATGGCAGAGGCCCTGTCCAACGACGACGGCGAGGAAGACCCCTGGCTGTTTCTGATGGAGGACGGCTGCGCGGATCTGGACGATATCGTGACCACCACGTTCGTCCTGAGCATGGACAGCAAGTTCCTCTGCAAAGAGGACTGCAAGGGGCTGTGCTGCCGCTGCGGTAAGGATCTCAACGACGGTCCGTGTGACTGTCAGCCCGAGGCGGATCCCCGCCTGGCTGTGTTAAAGCAGCTGCTCAAGAAGTAAATCATTGCCTTAGAGGCATTCAGACCGAGGAGGTGTCACCATGGCTGTTCCTAAGAGAAAAGTTTCCAAAGCAAGACG
>JAEEZZ010000135.1 GCA_016292255.1 Oscillospiraceae bacterium | reverse complement strand
ATTACAGCTTTATCTCAATCTCAACGCCGGCGGGAAGGTCGAGAGCCATGAGGGCTTCCACGGTCTTCTGGTTGGGGTTGAGAATATCGATCAGACGCTTGTGGGTTCTGCGCTCGAACTGCTCACGGGAGTCCTTGTACTTGTGGACCGCACGAAGGATGGTGACGATCTCCTTCTTGGTGGGCAGGGGGATGGGGCCGGAGACGGAAGCGCCGTTGCGCTTGGCGGTCTCGACGATTTTCTCCGCGCTGGAGTCGATGAGCTGATGATCGTAAGCCTTGAGGCGGATACGGATCATTTCCTGGTTTGCCATGTTGATTTCCTCCTAAATAATCGTACTCAGTTTTCGTTTGTCTCGCTGGGTACGGTCGGGAAGTTTCTGTCCGCTTTGCCGTGCGTATCATTCCCCGTGCATGAAAATTGGCCGACTTTGTCGGCCAAGCGCTTCACGGGGCGATATACGCCGCGTTCAGTCTCTTCTCAGCCGCCCGATGACCGGACATACTCCGCGGAAGTTACCGTGTTTCCACGCAATCTCCCGCTTCATCGCAGTGCCTGCGCGCAGGTATCCCGTTCGCAAGCTTCCATACTATACTACACACACGGCTGAATGTCAAGAAGATTTTTGACATTTTTTATAAATTTTTCAAGAAAAGATTGTACAGATTCCCATGGCAGTTTTGCGAATAATTTCCGCCACAAGATATAGTGGTCAGTCAGTCGCAGAACCACAGGAGATCATTGACTTTTCTTATGATTCTGGGGCCGAAGCCTCCCGGAGCCGGAAGGCGGCGTCCCTTCTGCGGAAGGGAAAAAACTTCTCCCTTCCGACAAAGCGGAAGGGAGGTGATCGGTATGACGATTTCTCTTTCTGAGCTGTTCCAGCTTGGAACGTTTGTTGTCGCACTTGTCACGCTTATCCACATAATTGGAGAATGTCAATACGTTGGAGCGATATTTCCGGGCCAGCCGCAAGGCTGGCCCATCGTCTTTTGTGCTCAGTGACGCGCCGCAGCTTCTTGTTATCCGCTCTGCATTTTACGTTTCGATTTCTTCTGAATGGCTGGCCGGAAAACTGTCAGCCCTGCGTCCCATCCAGTTGGCAGTCGGATACCTTAGACACCACCGCAGGCCGAGCTATGAGCTGCGGGTCTGCGCATCGGTCAAATACTGCAAGAAGGTCTTTCCTGTTTCCTCAGAAAAGCAAATCGTTTCCCTGTCCGGAAGGCTTACGCAGAGCATCTTGACCTGGTTTCTTGTTATCGTCGACGTTAGGCGTATTTCAAAGGACGGATACTTTTTTTCTGTTTCAAAGTGCTCATTGGAAATGAGCGACCAATCGCTTTTGAAATAATGAAGCACTCCCTCCAGGTCAAACAGAAAGCAGCTTGACGAATAGATACTGCTTCGCTGAAATCCGTCTTTCCCCATTCGACTTAATCTCGCACGAAAATGGTTTTCAAACAAATACTCTTGTGTATACATCGAATGCTGAACTTGGATCCCTTGCGTTTCTAATTTGCGGATGACGTCCGAGTAATAGTTGTCAGCCATTTGATGACAAAATGAATCCACTGTTGCGTCTGATATGGTTGATTTGAATCTCCAATAAACGGCAATGCCGAGCGTTGCCATTCCTGCTCCGATCGGACAGCAAGCAAACAACTCTTTGCTGTTTTCAATTCCGAGCAGGGTCAACAGACAGCCCAATGCAATCATAACAATCGCGCCGGACGCTTTCCTGTTTGTAAAATATTTCTGCCTCTGCTTCAGTGTCATCGCATACCTCTGTCTGTATTCCAACGGTTCTTGAAAAGCTATTCTTTTTGTTCGCTCAATATAGATCCGCTTTTATCAATGGTGACCCGGTATTTTGATCCGATGTCGTTAACCGCAACAAAGCTGTATTGCCCATTTTCAAACCGACATTGTCCCAAGCTGTCAATATTGTATCCCAGGCTGTTCAGGTCAATTGCAACCGCACCGTCCTTGGTATAGAATTTTTGGTCAGAAAACAGTATCATTCCTTCCGAATACGGCCCAGCAGCACGGTAGGTCGTATTCTTTGCAATATAGGTTTTGCTGAAATCCGATAAATTGAGAAGATAAGAGTCAAATGTGCAATCGTCCAAGTAAATCCCGTTTTTGTGGATTTCCACCATAGTAAGGACGCCGTCATAAGAAACTATCTCTCCAAATGAATCAGCCTTACCATTGCTGAAAGATGCTTCTATACAGTTGTTTTTAGTATAAGTACCGTAGAACTTATTTCCTCTGACAATGTCGTCAAATTCGTTGATTGTTATGGTCGTTTTACTCGAACAATTATAGATCATCACTGCGTAATGAACATCTGTAGTTGTAGATCTGGTGCCATATTGAAACAGGAAGGCACCCGAGTCGATAAACCACATATCCCTAATTATTGTGTTTCTGCTGCCGTCCTGGGACATATTTCCAAATGACGCCCCCTCGTTCTGTACCGCAGTAATAAAAGGGAATGACGCGGACAGCGGTGTTTCCCAGGCTGCATCTTTAATCACGCCCATAGACAAGCTGGATCCGGTCGCGCTTTCCTCCTGCTTTACCACTAATTTGTAATTCGCCCCAGAGCTGTCCGTTCCTTCGCACAAAACGTAATCATATTCTCCGCTTAAATCATTTTTCCTGTCTGTATCTTTTCCCACTCTTTGTGTGTTGCCGCTGCAGGCGGACAATAACAGCAACGCCGCGCCAAACAGCGATATGATCACTCGGTTCACGTTCATTCTATTCATTTATGATTTGCCCTCCTGCTTTACGTTTTCAGCAGCATCTGTGCTACAGTTCTATTTTTCTTGCTGCTATTTTATTAGCAATTCTATTCAAATTCGTAACCAGCACGTCCCCGGTAACACGGATCGTCTTTTCCTTCTCGCTTTCCGCACTTTCGATTCTCTGATAGATTCCCGAAACATTCTCCCAGCTGTCAGAAATAACGTGCCGAAGAATTCTGTTTGTCCTTATGTATCCATCGTCGATCATCTTTTTTATCCCCTCCTTGCGGAAGAATAAGGATTGGCTCAGTACTGTCTGGCTCGGATAAGTGATCTTTATGATCTTGTTGTCAAAATACTCGTCCTCAAATCGGTAGGATACATCGTCAAAATAGATGCAGATCAAATAGTCAAGTCTATGCTTCATCAGCGGGAAAACCGGGATATTGTCCGCCATTGCCCCATCAAAATACAGTGTGTTTTCAATCCGTACGGCACGGTTGTACAACGGCATTGCAACGCTTGCGCGGAGGTATTGGGAGATCAACTCATTTGGGATCGGTTTTAAATTCTTATACACCACCTTGCGTTTCAGCACGTCAAGTAACGTACAGTAGAACACGTCCGCTTCAATTGGCGCGTCCCCGACTATCATTTGGATATTATTCTGGAGCAGGCTGCTGCGCAGCATTTGTGTGATCGTCCTCCTGCACCCATCCGCGCAAACGCTCTCCCACATCTGCTCCGCCCAGTCCAAATGGCCGGTCGCATACGAATAAGCATTCAAAACTCCAATGGATGACGCGCTGATATAGTTAACAGTTCCCGGCGGAAACACCTCGGAAATAGCGCGAAGGGCGCCAACCTGAAAGGCGCCCTTCGCCATGCCGCCAGACAAAACGAGTCCAACATTCGTCATATTCTCTGTCCAGTCAGTACGGGGATCACCTTAGCGCCGCACCGTTTTTGTCTGTAAATGACCCGCAAAGGATCATGATGAAATCGATAATCTCACCGAGCCCCGCCAAGCCAAGCGTAAACATCCAGAGTAAGCCAGTTCCTGTCTTTCCCACGTAAAACCGATGAATTCCCAACCATCCAAAGAAGAAGCAGAGTACGGCTGCCGTTCCTTTGGATTTCTCCGATACCATTTGCTGCTGCTGATATGGTTCCTGCATAACTATTTCCTCCTGTCTGTTACACATCAGTGTTGAAAAACGTCTGTTAATCTATTGGCTATTAACCATCGCCAATAATAGTATAACAGCTATAAACAAATATGTCAAGAATTATATTGGTTTTAAGCACATATTATTGAGTGATCTATAGGGTAATATAGGATGCAGACGTTTTAAGGAGAGTGTTCAAATGGAAGAAACAGATGTAGCAGCAAGAATCGCTCAACTCAGAATTCAGAAGGGTGTTTCAGCACGGGATATGAGTCTTTCTCTTGGGCAGAATCCCGGATATATTAACAATATTGAAACAGGAAAAACCAGGCCGTCATTATCCGGGATTCTATATATCTGCGAATACTTTGGAATAACTCCCTCGGAGTTTTTTGATCTCTCAGCAGAAGCACCGCAGGAGTTAGCGCAAGCAATTCAGCTTCTAAAAAAACTAAATCGAAAGCACCTGTCTCATATCTGTTCTATTATTCAAGACATCTTAGAGCGCTAAGCATAAATGAAGTTTCTTTGTTGAGCGTATGTTTGCAACGTCAAACAACCAGTTACAGAAGTCTGTCCGATCTTCGCCCCGACTTCAAAAAGCACGCCCTGCCAGACCGCTATGATCTGGCAGGGCATTTCCAATTTTATGTGTATCTGTTCAGTCGCCCCGTAGGGCGGCCTGACCCCAGGCCGCCACGCTCCTTGTTTTTGCCGTACTCCCGGCGGCCAGAGGTCTGGCCGCCCTACGCAGAGAAGAGGGCGACTGAACAGATACTTTTATGTTTTGATTTCTGCTTCCTCCGGTGGGCGACCTCCTCCTCCGTGCCGTTTCGCGGCGCGGCGAGGAATCCGTAGCCCCCTCCCTCGGTAACCGGTGACTATTGCAAGTGGGGAACAACTTTCTGTTGTCATCCCGGTATTTCTGTGGTATCATTCCAAGGACAGCCCATGGACGGCCAAAACAGGGGTGAAACGCCACCGGACACGGATGTCCGGTTCCTTTTTCACGGCATTTCTCGCTTTGTGTCGTGGAAAAATGCAGGTGCAGGCCCTATCATAGCGCCGAAAGGAGGACACAAACCCATGGATCAAGGCAAGATCGGCTCGTTTCTGAAGCAGCTTCGAAAGGAAAAGGAGCTGACCCAGGAAGCGCTGGCCGAACAGCTCCGGGTCTCCAGTCGCACCATTTCGCGCTGGGAAACCGGAAGCAATCTCCCCGATATCGGCCTGCTGGTCGAGATCGCGGAGTTCTATCAAGTCAGCATCCCGGAAATCATCAACGGAGAAAGGAAAAGCGAGATCATGAATCAGGAAACCAAAGAAACCGCCGTTAAGATGGCAGAGTACAGCAAACAGGAGACAAGAAGCAAGCGTGGGCAGATCGTCGGCGCTCTGCTCGCAGGCTTCGGCCTTTTTATCATAATTTCCGCGCTGGTCGTTTTCCCCAGCGAAAGTAGTTGGGGCAGCATTTATGCCACCCTCGGCAGTATCGTTTTGCTGGTCGGAATCTTCCTTGCAAGCAGGCAGCTTTTTCCCAAGCTGTGGCATCGCTTCGCCTGTGTTGCCCTGTGCGCCGTTCTGCTCTTCGGCGTGTTCACCCTGACCGATTATATTGCGGTCAAGTATTCCCATCAGGTACCGAGATTCTGCCACATGGTTAGCTGGAGTTCCGAAAACCCGGATGATCTCCAATACAAAACTCTGTTTTTTACTGCCGTGCAGCATAACCCCGGCGCGGAAGACGAGTGGGTGGAAATCCTTCCCTGAGAGCAAATCTGCAAAACGACGGCTCCCTGCTCTTGGCAGAGAGCCGTTGTTTTCTTCTGTCTTTCCGATACGTGCAGCAGCAATCAGCCATCCCACGACGCACCGGAGCCATCCAGCGTCAGGTATTTCGCCACGCAAACACTGCGCTCCTGTTTCCCATCGGAGAGTACAAAAACCGCCTGCGAATAACATCCGTCTGGAACGTACGCCACATCGACGATGTACATGCCGTTCTTGTAGACGGCCTGCAGCTCTATGGGATGTGTCAAATCGTCCTTCGGATACAGGACAAGTGATCCATCCATGGAGGCGTTCGCAATAAACCGGATCTTCTTTCTTCCTTCAACAAGGCCAAAGTTTGTGACAGTCAGCGTCTCCGGCAGAGCAGAAGCAGATTCCTGCGTCTCCGGCAGAGCAGAAACTGCTTGCTGCGTCTCCGTCGGTACAAGGGCGGGCGCTTGTTTTGGAAAAACGTATCTCCCGGCGGCAAAACAGCCTGCGCCAATCACCAGGCAGACCGCCGCAGCAACCATCCAGCGGAAAGGCTTCTTCTTCGGCTGGGGGACCTCCGGGGCCGGAAGTACAATGGGCGCCACCTCCACCTCCCTACCGGCCAACTCGTCCAGGCTGATCTCCAGGATATCGGAAAGGCGGATAAACTTATCCGCGTCCGGCATACACTCGCCGTTTTCCCACTTGCTGACAGTCTGGCGGCTCACGGAAAGGCAAGCAGCCAGTTCCTCCTGGGTCATGCCCCGCTCCTTGCGGCGCTGGATCAGCTTCTCATGAAACAACATGTTTTTCCCTCGTTTTCGATGAATTAGCGGCTGCGGTTCTCCCGCATCGCTGCTTCAATCTTAGCATTTTCCCAGGTTGCATTCCACCAATTTGCCCCGCCAATTGCGCCCGTTCAGGTTGCGTGAAGCAAAAAATGACTGTTTTTCATGAAAAAAGCCAAAAAACAGTCCTCTCACCGCCTTTGCGTGATTATCCTCACTGAACCCTGAGCTCTGAGCCTCGCGCTACCTGTCCAGCTTCAGGAACACCGCGGGCTTGCCGTCGGGGCGGAGGGCGGCCAGCTCCCAGCCGGTCTCGGTGATCCGGCGGCGGACGCTGAGCAGCTCGCCTTCAAAGCAGGGGGCCCGGAAAATGATCTCCACCCCCGCCTGGGGCATGGTCTTCTGCTCCTCCACGGAGAGCAGGCCCAGGAGGGCCCGAAGGTAGGCCACGTTGTTCATGTGGCCCAGCAGGTCTATGTCCGTGGAGCGCACCCGGTACTCCCCGATCTGCTCTGCCTGGGAGAAGTCCGGATCCAGCCGGGCAAAGGGATCCGGATAGGACGGCTCCGCCGCCAGCTCCAGCTCCGGGGGGAAGACGCCCGCCGTGGCCCGAGGGCGGCCGGTGGCGGCGTCCATAACGGCCCACTCGGTCTTACCCTCGGCCAGCAGCACGCCGTCCTGCTCCAGCCGGTATTCCCGGACGGCCCGGACCTTTTCCGGCAGCAGGGGCCGGGTGGAGAGTTTGACCCGCTCCATCATGGCGGGCCGCCGGAGGATGCGGGCCTTGGTCTTGACGGTGATCCAGTACAGGCCCCGGGCCTCCAAAGCCGCCTCGCCCACCCCGATCTGCTCGGCGTGGAGGGTGGCGATGTCCATAAACTGGGCAAAGAGATCCGGGATCGAGAGCTTCACCCCCCAGTCGCACACGGAGGGGAGGATAATCATATCACGGGACAGTTTTGCTTCCATAGTAAACTCACTTTCAGTTTTTTGCGTAGGGGCTGGCGTCCTCGACAGCCCGCGCGTTTCGAAACAGGAGAGGCTCGGGGCGTCGAGGGCGCCGCCCCCTACAGTTTTTTTGCGTAGGGGCTGGCGTCCTCGACAGCCCGCGCGTTTTGAGACAGGAGAGCTTCGGGGCGTCGAGGGCGCCGCCCCCTACAGTTTTTTGCGTAGGGGCTGGCGTCCTCGACAGCCCGCGCGTTTTGAGACAGGAGAGGCTCGGGGCGTCGAGGGCGCCGCCCCCTACAGTTTTTTGCGTAGGGGCTGGCGTCCTCGACAGCCCGAGCGTTTCGAGACGGGAGAGCTTCGGGGCGTCGAGGACGCCGCCCCCTACCATGCTATCGTACCGCGCCGTCCATTTCGCCGCTTTCGGAGAAGCGGATGCTGACCCGGTTGGGCAGACAGACGATGGGCGGGTTCGTGTTTCGGGGGCCGCAGCGGACGCAGTCCCCGTCGGGGCAGGAGGCTGCGGTGACGGCCAGCTTGCCGCCGGAAACCGTCAGCTGGTTCCAGCCCTGGGCGGATTCGATCCGGTATTCCCCGTCCCTGGACAGATCCACGGTCTGGGTCAGGACCCCGTCCACCCAGATCTCCGCGTGGGAGGCAGTCTTCGCGCCCAGGTACTGCCAAGAAACGATCCCAGCCAGCAGCAGAAAAACGGCCCCGAGCAGCAGGGCCCAATGTTTGGTTTTCATGGCTCGATCACCTGGTAATAGCCCTCGACGACCCGATCCTTGAGGCCCGGGGTGATCCAGCGGGTGCCGTCGGCCTCGATCCAGACGGCTTCAAAGTCGCCTCGCTGCCGCCAGAGCTCGATCCCGGCCTCCCGGCCCAGGACAAAGAGGGCCGTGGAGAGGCTGTCCGCCAGCAGGCCCTGATCCGCCACTACGGTGACGGAGCGCAGACTGCCCTGCACCGGGGAAAGGGTCTCGGGATCCAGAATGTGGCAGTAGCGGACGTCGTCCTGGATAAAAAAGCGCTGATAATCCCCGGAGGCCACGGCAGCCTTGGAGCCGGTGAGCTTGAGGCTCAGCAGATAGCGGCCTGTGTTGTCCGGATCCTGGATGCCGATGATCCAATCCGAGCCGTCTGGCTTGGTGCCCACGGTCTGGATGTTGCCCCCCAGGGCCAGAATGCCGGAGATCCCGGCTTCTTCCATCCGGGCCCGGCAGAGGTCGGCGGCGTAGCCCTTGGCCAGGGCGCCGAAGTCCAGCATAGTTCCCGTGGGAATGGAGACCGCGCCGTCGGAAACGCTCAGCTTGTCCATGCCCACCTTGTCCCGCAGGGCCTCCAGCTCCGCCGGATCGGGCACGGTATGGCTGTCGGTGCCGAAGCCCCAGAGCCGGGACACCGGCAGCAGAGTGATGTCCAGGGCCCCGCCGGTCTGCGCCGAGACCGTCCGGGCGTTGGCGGCCAGGTACACGATGTCCGCGTCCTCCGTCCGGCCGCTCTCGTTCAGGGCGGTCAGAGCGCTGTCCGCCGAGGTGGCGGAGAGGGTCTTGTCCAGGCGGTTCAAAACGGTGATCAGCTCCGCCATCACTGCGCCCTCCGTGTCCCCGTAGAGCCGCAGATCCATCTGGGTATCCATGGCCCAGATAGAGCTCTCCGAGACCTCCCGGGCCGGACTGCCCCCCTCGGGGAGCAGATTGCAGCCGGTGAGAAACAGGGCCAAAGCCAGCAGCAGGGGTAGAATGCGTTGTCTCATAATCTCTCCCGATTGGAATGCATAATGCATAGTGCATAATGAAAGGACAGGGCAGGACAATTATGCATTATGCATTTTGCATTTTGCATTATTGCTGCTCCATCGCCATTTGTACGTACGGGTTCCCCTCCCGCTCGGCGGACAGGGTGCTTGTCTCCCCGTGGCCGGGGTAAACGCTACAGTTCCCCTCAAGCTGTGCCAGACGGCGGAGGGAGGCGGCCATATCCTTGCTGCTGCCGCCGGGGAGATCCGTGCGGCCGCAGGAGCCGGCAAAGAGGGTGTCCCCCGCGAAGAGGCTGTCGCCGCAGCGGAAGCAGACGCTGCCGGGGGTGTGGCCCGGGGTATGGATCACGGTGAAGCGGAGGCCGTCGAAGTCCAGGGTCTCCCCGTCGGCCAGATCCCGGGTCTGGGGCAGGCCGTGGGTCAGCCAGGAGGGCAGGGCCTTGTCCGCCGGGTGCATCCAGATGGGGACGCCCAGCTTGTCCGCCAGCTTCCCGGCCTCGCCGCTGTGGTCGAAGTGGCCGTGGGTCAGCAGCACCGCCTTCACGTCCAGCCCCAGCGCCTCGATCCGGGCCTCCGCCAGGACCGCCTCATCGCTGGGGTCGATCACCACGGCAGCCTTGGTGGCCTCATTATATACAATGTAGCAATTCGTGCCGATGGAACCGGCAGCTAACGCAGATATTTTCATACTTGCACCTCTCTTGATAATGAAACTATTAAACTATGAAAAAATGAAAAAATTGTGGTATTTTCCATATCTCCGATATGGAAAATGATTTCAATTCGTCCCGAAGGGACACCGAAATAGTTTCATAGTTTCATAGTTTCATAGTATCATTCTACCTACGCCAATTCCGTCGAGTCGACCACCAAGGTCACCGGGCCGTCGTTGACGCTCTCCACCTGCATATCCGCGCCGAATTCCCCGTGCTGGGGCGGGTAGCCCAGGCGGGCGCACTCGGACAGGAAGAACTCATACAGGGGGATCGCCAGGGACGGGTCGGCCGCCCCGGTGAAGCTGGGCCGGCGGCCCTTGCGGACGGAGCCGTAGAGGGTGAATTGACTCACCACCAGCACCTGACCGCCCACGGCCTCCAGCCCAAGATTCATTTTGTCGTTTTCATCGGTAAAGACCCGGAGGCTCAGCAGCTTCTCCGCCAGCTTGGTGGCGTCGGCCCTGGTATCCTCCGGCCCGATCCCCAGGAGGATCAGGAAGCCGCGCCCGATTTGCCCGTTGATTTTTCCGTCGATCGTGACGGACGCGGAAGAAACTCTCGTCAAAACAGCTCTCATTGTTTTTCCCTTTATTCATAGCTTACAATTCGCGTTCGGCAGCGGCGCGTTCCCCTAATTATGCATTTTGCATTCGCCCCGGCGGGGTGCGGGGCGTCGAGGGCGCCGCCCCCTACAGCGGGTGCATCCCGTGGCGCACCGGTGTGCGCCGCTACGGAGCATACTCAATGACTACCTATTACTTATTACTTATTACCTATTCCCTCTGACAGCCGCAAGCTGTCAGTTCTGTCCCCGCTTGACCTCCACCACGCCTTCGATGGTGCGGATGCGGTTCATGACGGCGGTGAGCTGGGGCAGGCCCTTGACCTCGAAGGTCACAGTGAACTGGCAGCGGCCCCCGGCCACGTCCTTGCCGTTGATCTCCTTCATGCGGATCTGCTGGGAGGTCAGGGCGGAGGCGAAGTCCAGCAGCAGGGCGTCGCGGTCCTCCGCCAGCACCTCCAGGGTGGTAGCAAAGGGCTTGTCGCCGCTGGTGACCCAGGAGACGTTGACCCAGCGGGCAGCCAGATCCGGATTGTTGGCGGCCCGGGCGTTGGGGCAGTCCCGGCGATGGATGGACACGCCGTAGCCCTTGGTGATAAAGCCCACGATGTCGTCCCCGGGCACCGGGGTACAGCAGCGGGAGAACTTGATCATGCAGGAGTCGATGTCCTCCACAATGACGCCGGTGTCCCCGTGGCGATTCTGCTGGACGGGCTGGGCGATCTCCAGCACCTTGGTCTCCTTGGGGGCGGCCTCGGAGCGGCTGGCCTTCAGCAGATCCTCCCGGATCTTGCCCACGGCCTTGACGGCGGTGATGCCGCCGTAGCCGATGGCGGCGTACATATCGTCCAGCGTCTCGAAGGAGAGCTTTTTCAGCAGCTGGGGCAGCAGCTCCTCGTTCTGGAGCATGGCGGGGGAAATATTCATGCGGCGGAGCTCGCCCTCGAAGCTGGTCTTGCCCCGGGCGATGTTCTCCTCCCGCTTTTCCTTCTTGAACCACTGCTTGATCTTGGAACGGGCCTGGTTGGACTTGCAGATATTGAGCCAATCCCGGGAGGGGCCCTTGGCGGACTTGGAGGTAAGGATCTCCACCACGTCGCCGTTGTGGAGCTGCACGTCGTAGCCCGCGATGCGGTTGTTGATCTTGGCGCCGATCATGGTGTTGCCCACCCCGGAGTGGATGGCGTAGGCAAAGTCGATGGGGGTGGAGCCGGCAGGCAGGGAAATGACCATGCCCCTGGGGGAGAAGACGAAGACCTCGTCGTCAAACATATCCACCTTGAGGCTGTGGAGATAGTCCTCGGCGTCGGTCTCCTGCTGGCTGTCCAGCAGTCTGCGGATCCAGTCGAACTCCTTGCCCTCGCTGGCCTCCATGCCCTCCTTGTATTTCCAGTGGGCGGCGATGCCGTTCTCCGCGATCTCGTGCATCTCCCGGGTGCGGATCTGCACCTCGAAGGGGATGCCCTCGTCGCCGATGACGGTGGTGTGGAGGCTCTGGTAGTTGTTGGGCTTGGGGGTGGAGATATAGTCCTTGAAGCGCCCCGGCACCAGCTTGAACATCTCGTGGATGTGGCCCAGGACGTTGTAGCAGTCGGAAATGGAGTCCACGATCACCCGGAAGGCGTAGAGGTCATAGAGCTCGTCCAGGGTCTTGTTCTGCTCCTTCATCTTGCGGTAGATGGAGTAGACGTGCTTGATCCGGCCGGAGATCTCCCCTTTGATCCCCACGGCGGAGAGCCGGTCGGAGATCTTCTTGCGGACGTTCTCCATGAAGGCCTCAGCCTCCGCCTTGTGGGCGTCCAGGTAGTCCATCAGCTCGTGGTAGCCCTCGGGATCCAGGTACTGCAGGGCGTTGTCCTCCAGCTCCCACTTGATCTTCTGCATACCCAGCCGGTGGGCCAGGGGGGCGTAGACGTCCATGGTCTCCTCGGACTTGGAGATCTGCTTGGCCTTGCTCTGGTATTCCATGGTCCGCTGGTTGTGGAGCCGGTCGCAGATCTTGATGAGCACCACCCGGATATCCTTGGACATGGCCATGAACATCTTCCGCAGGTTCTCCACCTGCTGCTCCTCCCGGGTAGAGAACTCCACCCGGGTCAGCTTGGTGACGCCCTCCACCAGCTCCGCCACACTGGGGCCGAAGAGCTTGGCGATCTCGTCGTGGGAGGCGGAGGTGTCCTCGATGCAGTCATGGAGCAGAGCGCCCACGATGGCATCGGTGTCCAGCCCCAGCTCCGCCACGATCTCCGCCACCGCCAGGGGGTGGATGATGTAGGGGGAGCCGTCCTTGCGCTTCTGATCCCTGTGCTTTTCATCGGCATAGCGAACCGCGCGCTCCACCGCGTCAAGATCGGTGTTGGGCGCGTATTTCCTGATGGCCGCCATCATAGCGTCATATCGTTGTTCGAAGGTCTCCATGTGTCAGACCTCCTTTCGAGAAATCATTGGTTTTTGGCCGAGCGCAGGCGCTGGACGATCCCGCTCTGGTTCAGATCCACCTTGCTGCCGTCGGTGGTGATGCGGATCTGGAAGCAGCGGCGACTGGTGTGGAGCTGGATCAGCCCCAGCTCGGCAAAGACGTCCAGGCAGATCCGGGTCTTGCCCAGGGTCAGGCGCTCGGCGGCGCCGCAGACCGCGGCCCGGTTGATCTTCCGGCCCATGCAGGGGAAGTCCTCCTCCAGGCCCTGTTCGCCGCTGTTGGCGATCAGATAGCGCCAGACGGCCACAAATTCCTCCCGGCTGGGGAGAAGGCGGCTCGCCTCGTCCGGGGTCAGGCTGGCCTGCCGCAGGAAGCGGCGGTACAGATCCCGCTCCGCCTCTGTCTCATCCCGCAGGCTGCGGTTCAGCCGCAGATCCACCACGTTCAGCTGAACGGTGCGGGTGCCCCGGAACTCGTTAATCTGGGGGGTAAAGGCCACGTCCACCGTGTCCCCCGGGGCGATCCCGGTACGCAGGGCGGTCTGGGAGAAGAAGATCGCCGCCAGGCTGCAGCCATTCCGGCTGCGGAGGCTCAGGCGCAGATGCTTGCCGCCGCCCACCTCGGAGAGCTGGGTCACCACGGCGTCCTCCACGCAGAGAACGGGAATGGGGCAGCCGGTGCCGCAGGGCTCCAGCTGGTTCAGATCCCGGATGTTTTCAAAGGTCAAAAGGGCCGGATCCACGGCGCAGTCCACAGCCAGGGCGTCCTCGGCCCGGCCGGAATTCTGGAAGGCCTCCGCCAGCGCGGTGACCTCCCGGCGGAAGGCGGGGATATTCTCCCGGCTGATGGTAAAGCCGGCGGCAAGCTCGTGGCCGCCGAAGCTCTCCAGCAGATCGGACAGCTGGGTCAGCGCGGCAAAAAGGTTGAAGCCGCCGTAGCTGCGGGAGGAGGCCTTGCCTCGGTCGCCGTCCATGCAGATCAGGAAGGCGGGGCAGTTGTACTCCTCCGAAAGCCGGGAGGCCACGATGCCCACCACGCCCTGGTGCCAGGTCTCCCCGGCCAGGACGATGGCCCGGGGATGGGCGTCCGCCCCCAGCATGGACACAGCCTGCTGGTAGATCCCGGCCTCCACCTTCTGCCGTTCCCGGTTGAGGCGGCAGAGGCTCTCCGCCAGGAGCTTGCCCCTGGCAGGGTCCCGGGTCATAAACAGCTCCAGGGCCAGCTCCACCTGGCCCATGCGGCCCGCGGCGTTGATCCGGGGGGCCAGAAGATAGCCCACGGTGGAGGTGGTGACCGGGCCGTCGGTGCAGCCGCATTCCGCCATCAGGGCGGCGATGCCGGGGCGGGTGGGATGCTCCAGGGCCTTGAGGCCCCGCACCACCATGGTACGCACCTCCCCCCGCAGGGGCATCACGTCCGCCACCAGGCCCAGGCAGAGCAGATCGGAAAAACGCTCCAGCAGACCGGCCTGGTCGCCGGAGATGGCGGCGGCCAGCTGGAAGGCGATGCCCACGCCGGAGAGATCCGTGTGGGGGTAGCCGCAGTCGGGCCGGTGGGGATCCACCACGGCCACGGCCCGGGGCAGCTCGTCCTTGCACTCGTGGTGATCGGTGATCACCAGCTCCATGCCCAGCTTCCGGCAGAGCTCCGCCTCCCGGTTGGCAGTGATGCCGCAGTCCACGGTGACGATCAGATTCACCTGCTGCTTGTACAGCCAGCGAATAGCGATCTCATTGAGGCCGTAGCCCTCCTCCAGCCGGGCGGGGATGTAGCTGGTGACTCTGGCCCCCATGCCCCGGAGGAACTCCGTCAGCAGGGCCGTGGAGGTGATGCCGTCCACGTCGTAGTCGCCGAAGACGGCGATATGTTCCTTGCGCGCCACCGCCAGACGCACCCGGTCGGCGGCGATTTTCATGTCCTTCATCAAAAACGGGGAATTGAGCGGGGCGTCGCCGCGCAGATAGTCCCGCGCCGCCGCCGGATCGCCGCAGCCCCGGGCCGACAGGATCCGGGCGCAGAGGGCCCCGTAGCCCGCCTGCTCCAGCGCCCGCACCTGCTCCGCTTGGAAGGACGATACATTCCAGGCTCCGTATTTCACTGTATACACATCCAAGTTCTTTTTTCTTTTTATTATAGCACCTGGAAGGGGATTGCACAATAGTTTTTTTGCGTGCCCCCCGCACGAAAGCACCCTACTGCAGCGCGGGCTGTCAGCCCGCCTTTTCCCCGCACGCACCAGTGACCAGTCACCAGGGAACAGGGAACAGGGAACAGGGCTCAGAGTCCGTAGGGACGAGCACCTGTGCCCTTCATGGGTATTGCTCGTCCGGTTTGCGCAGCAAACAATCGCCCGCAGGGCGATCCAGCCATAGTTTCGGTTCTAAAAATATGGAAGAAGCAGGAAAATGGTTCTTGCTTCTTCCAATTTCGTATATTTGCGCCACGGGGAACGGCGGGCTAATAGCCCGCGCTACAGGAGAGTGCGTCGGGGAACGGGCGGACGGCAGAGTGCCGTCCATCCCACACGTACCCCGCCGTAGGGGCGGCCATTGGCCGCCCGCAACGCGCACCGTCCACCCCACACGTACCCCATCGTAGGGGCGGCCACCTGTGCCCTTCATGGGTATTGGCCGCCCGGTTTGCGCATCAAACAATCGCCCGCAGGGCGATCCCCGGGTGCATTGTTCGAACCCGGTTGCAGCGTCGGGGCGGGGTTGGATTTGCCTGCGGCAAATTGCGTTCGTGCCGAACGCCGGAGCGATGTGGGCATCGCTCCCTACGGGCGGGTGCAGGCGGGGAGCGCGGACGGCAGAGTGCCGTCCCTACAAGCGGGTGCGGGCGGGGAGCAAGCGGACAAGCAATACCCATGAAGGGCACAGGTGCTTGTCCCTACAGGCGTGGTGTTACTTATTACCTATTACTTATTACCTATTACTTATTACCTATTACTTATTACCTGTTACTTGTTACTTGTTCCCTGCCTTTTCCTTGCCCAGCAGCTTGTTCACAAGAATGCCCAGGATCAGGGCGCAGGCCACGGTGCGGATCTCCACCGCGCCGATCTTCAGCACCAGGCCGCCGACGCCGGTGATGAGGATCACGGAGACGGTGAACAGGTTCCGGTTCTCATTGAGATCCACGCCCTGGAGCATCTTCAGACCGGAGACGGCGATGAAGCCGTAGAGGGCGATGCAGACGCCGCCCATGACGCAGGAGGGGATGGACTGCAGGAAGGCGATGAACGGAGACAGGAAGGAGATCAGGATGCAGAGCACCGCCGCGTACCAGATGGTGACGACGGAGGCGTTGCCGGTGATGGCCACGCAGCCGATGGATTCGCCGTAGGTGGTGTTGGGGCAGCCGCCGAAGAAGGCGCCCACCATGGAGCCCACGCCGTCGCCCAGGAGGGTCCGATGCAGGCCGGGCTCCTTGAGCAGATCCTGCTCCACGATGGAGGACAGGTTCTTATGGTCGGCAATATGCTCGGCAAAGACCACGAAGGCCACGGGCACGTAGGCCGTCAGCAGGGTGACAAAGTAGCCGAAGCTCATGGCGCTGAACGCGCCCTTTCCCTCCCAGAAGGTGAAGCGGGGGACGTCCAGGAAGGAGCTCAGACGGATCTTGGAGAAGATGTCCACAAAGGGCTGGAAGCTGATGACCTTCAGCTCGTCGCAGCCGGCGATCTCCCCGATCAGGAAGAAGACGCAGGCGCAGGCGTAGCCGGCCAGGATGCCCAGGATGAAGGGGATCAGCCGGGCCATCTTTTTGGCATAGGTGGCCACCAGCACGGTGGTCAGCAGGGTGACCAGGCCGCAGACCATAGCCACGTAGGTGGAGCCGCCGGCGCCGTTGGTGAAGTCGCCCACGGCGTTGGACGCCAGGGACAGGCCGATGATGGCAACAGTGGGGCCGATGACCACGGGAGGCATAAGCTTATTGAGCCAATCGGTGCCCAGCTTTTTGGCGAGGATCGCCAGCACCACATAAACAAGCCCCGCCAACACCGCGCCGATGATCAGACCCAGGTAGCCGAGGGCCATGGTGGACGCGCCTGCGAAGGCGGAGAGCATGGAGCCGATAAAGGCGAAGGAGGAGCCCAGGAAGACGGGGCTCTTGGAGCGGGTGAAGAGCAGATAGACGATGGTGCCGATGCCTGCGCCAAGCAGGGCTGCGGCAGGGCTCATATTCGTGATGATCCCCTGTTCCTTCATGGTGTTGTTGATGACCGCGGGAACCGCCAGGGTAGCCGCCATGATCGCCAGCACCTGCTGCAGGGCGAATATGATGCGCTGAGAGAATTTGGGTTTGTCCTGAATGCCGTAGATGAGCTTCATGGGAATTCCTCTCTTTCTTTTTTTGACGGTCTTCCCGCCGCGGGCTGCGCCTGGGGAACCGGGGCAAAAAGAAAAACGTACCCCCTGTTCCGACGGGTACGTTGCAGCGATCAAAACGGTCTTGGCGGCCGTTTTTCCCCGCCGTGAAGACTTATCGGACGGAAGTATACCACGCCGCGGGGCGTCTGTCAAGGGAAAATCCAGAGAAACTGAATAATTATCAAAATCTTCAAAAAACCGTTGCCAATTCGAAGCGGAAGCGATATAATAAACCGACACAGAAGCCAATACAGAAACAAAATTCAGAGGTGAGCCCTATGAAACGCGAAAGCGGCATTCTTTTGCACATTTCCTCTCTGCCCACGGCCTACGGCATCGGGACCCTGGGCAAGGAGGCCTTCCGGTTCGTGGACTTTTTGAAGGCTGCCGGCCAGAGCTATTGGCAGATCCTGCCCATCGGCCCCACCAGCTACGGCGACAGCCCCTACCAGAGCTGCTCGATCTACGCCGGCAATCCCTACTTTGTGGACATCGACGCCCTGCTGGAGGACGGCCTGCTGGAGCCCAAGGATCTGGAGGGCGCCTATTGGGGGCAGCCCGGCCGGGTGGACTACGCCGCCCTCTACTACTACCGCCTGCCCCTGCTGGAGCGGGCCTACGCCAAGGGCAAGGAGCTCCGCAGGGACGCCTTTGCCGCCTTCCGCAAGGCCAATCCCTGGGTGGAGGACTACGCCCTGTTCATGGCCCTCAAGCGGAAGTTCGGGATGCTGCCCTGGAACCAGTGGCCCGAGAAGGCCGCCTCCCGGGACCCGGAGGCCCTGGAGCGCTACCGGGAGGAGCTGAAGGAGGACATCTCCTGCTGCGCCTTTACCCAATATCTGTTCTATGAGCAGTGGGACAAGCTGGCGGCCCACGCCAGAGCCCAGGGGATCCGGATCATCGGCGACATCCCCATCTACGTGACCATGGATTCCTGCGACGTCTGGATGAACCCGGAGCTCTTCCAGCTGGACGCCTCCCGCTGTCCCAGCCGGGTGGCGGGCTGCCCCCCCGACGGCTTCTCCGAGGACGGTCAGCTCTGGGGCAACCCCCTCTACGACTGGCCCAAGCACGAGGAGACCGGCTTCGCCTGGTGGGTGAAGCGGGTGCGGGCCGCAGCCCGCTTCTTCGACGTGGTCCGCATCGACCACTTCCGGGGCCTGGAGAGCTATTGGTCCGTGCCCTTCGGCGACGAGACCGCCCGCAACGGCAAGTGGGTCAAGGGCCCCGGCATGAAGCTGGTGACGGCGCTGCGGGAGGGCGTGCCCCAGGTGGACTTCATCGCGGAGGATCTGGGCTACCAGACCCCCGAGGTGGAGCAGCTGCTCAAGGACTCCGGCTTCCCCGGCATGAAGGTGCTGGAATTCGGCTTCTACGGGGAGAACGGCGACTATCTGCCCCACAACCATGTGGTCAACTGCGTCTGCTACACCGGCACCCACGACAATCTGACCCTGGCCCAGTGGCTGGACACGGAATCCGAGGAGACCGTGGGCAAGGCCGTGAAGTACCTGGGGCTGAACGAGGCGGAGGGCTACGTCCGGGGCATGATCCGGGGCGGCATGAGCTCCGTGGCCCGGATCTTCGTGGCCCAGCTGCAGGATTGGCTGGAGCTGGGTGCGGAGGCCCGGATGAACGCCCCCGGCGAGCTCAGCACCGGCAACTGGAGCTGGCGGCTGACGGAGCTGCCCGACGACGAGCTGGCCGCCGAAATTCTGGAAATGACCAAACGCTATGCGAGAACAGGAGAACCGACTCATGCATGACAAGCTGACCAAGCAGGACATCGAGCTGATGGAAAAGGAACTGGAGGATCGGCGGCTGAACATCCGACCCCAGATCATCGAGGAGGTCAAGCGGACCCGGGCCTTCGGCGACCTCAGCGAGAACTACGAATACAAGGCGGCCAAGGACGCCCAGCGCCGGAACGACTCCCGGATGCGCTATCTGGAAAACATGATCAAGACCGCCCGCATCATCGACGAGGACAAGGGCCGCCCCGGCGGGATCAAGCTCTACGACCGGGTGACCCTCTGGCTGCCGGAGGACGAGGAGGAAATGGTGATCCAGGTGGTCTCCACCGTCCGCACCAACCCCGACAAGGGGCTGATCTCCCTGGAATCTCCCCTGGGCAAGGCCGTCCTGGGGGCAAAAATGGGAGACGTGCTGACCATTCACGTCAACGAGAGCTATTCCTACGACGCCGAGATTCGGGCCGTAGAGGAAGCCCAGGACGACGGCTCCGCCCCGCTGCTGCCCTATTGAGCTAAACGATCTCAACACAAAAGCCGCCCCCGAGAGAGGCGGCTTTTTGTTATGCGGTTTTACAGCCCGTAGATCTCTGTGAATTTCTTCTCCAGGTAGTCGGTGAAGTACTTGGGGTCGAAGGGCTCGCCCAGGGCGCGCTCCAGCAGCTCCATGGGATCGTACATGGCGCCGAACTTCCAGATATGCTCCTCCAGCCAATCCGTGATGGGGTGCAGGTCGCCGGAGCGGACGGCAGCGTCCACGTCCACGGTCTGCCGCATCTTGGCCAGCATCTGCGCGCCGTAGGCGGAGCCCAAGGCGTAGGAGGGGAAGTAGCCCACGTTGCCGCCCGACCAGTGGCTGTCCTGCAGGACGCCCCGCTTGTCGTCGGGCACGTCGATGCCCAGGTATTCCTTGTACTTGTCGTTCCAGATCTTCGGCAGATCCTCCACGGCGATGGAGCCGTCAAAGAGACCCTTCTCGATCTCGTAGCGGACCAGCACGTGGAGGGCGTAGGTCAGCTCGTCGGCCTCGGTGCGGATCAGGCTGGGCTCCGCCTTGTTCACGGCCCGGTACATCTGCTCCGCGGTGACGCCCTTGAGCTGCTCCGGGAAGAGCTCCTGCATCTTGGGGAAGATCAACTCGATGAAGGCGCGGCTTCGGCCGATGATGTTCTCCATGAAGCGGGACTGGCTCTCATGGATGGACATGGACACGCCGCCGGCAAGGATGGTGCCCTCCAGGGAATCGGCGGTGTGGAGCTCATACAGGGCGTGGCCGCCCTCGTGGATCACGGAGTACATGGAGTAGACCGGGGTCTCCTCGTGGTAATGGGTGGTGATACGCACGTCCTTCTTGTTGAAGTTGGTGGTGAAGGGGTGCTCGGTCTCGCCGATGGAGCAGCGCTTGCGGTCGATGGTGATGACCTCCATCAGATAGTCGGAGAACTTCCGCTGGGCCTCGGTGGGGTAGACCTTCCCCCAGATAAAGCTGTCGTCCACCTGGGGCTTGGCCATGACCTTTTTCAGCAGGGGGACGATCCGCTCCTTCAGGGCGTTGAAGAAGGCGTCGGTCTTCTCCATGGTGAGCCCCTTCTCGTAACGGTCCAGCTGGGTGTCGTAGGGCGCCCGGTCGGGCTTATAGTATTTGTCGAAGCGGACGTTGGTGGCAAAGATGTCCTTCACGATGGGGGCGAAGGAGGCAAAGTCGCTGTCCTGCTTGGCCTTGTGCCAGACGGCGTCCGCTTTGTTCAGCAGCTCCACGTAGGCCACGTACTCCTCCTTGGGAATGGCTGCGGTGAACTCGTTCTCCCGCAGGAAGACCTGGATTTCCCGGCGATCCTGCTGGTTCAGCTCCTCCTTGTGGGCGTTGAGCCAGTTCGCCGCCTCCAGCATCTCCGGGGACGTCTCGATCTCGTAGGCGCAGCCGGAGAGGTAGGCCAGCGTCTTGCCCCGGCCCTCGGCGGATTCCGCCGGGGCTGCGGTAGCGCCGTCGTAATGCAGCACTCCCATGGCGTGCCCCAGGGCGTGCAGCTGCTCGGTTTTTTCGCGGTAGATTTTCAGAGCCTCTTGGGTAGTCATTCTGTTTCCTCCTGTATGATTCTATTTTACAATTTTACAATTTTACAATTTGCAGTATTCGCAGGCAGTCTGGGCGGCAAGCTTTGCGTTGTTGTACACCAGCTGGATATTGCTGGCCAGGGAGTCGCCGCCGGTGAGATCCTTGACCTTCGCCAGCAGGTATGGCGTGGTGGCCTTGCCCTTGATCCCGTCCCGGACGGAGTCGGCGATGGCCTGGTCGATGGCCTTGTTGATCACGTCGAAGTCCATGGCGTACTGCTCCGGGATGGGGTTCGTCACCAGGACGCCGCCCTTGAGGCCCAGGTCCCGCTGCACCTTGAAGACCTTGGCCAGCTCCTGGGGGCTGTCGATCTGATAGTCCACCTGGAAGCCGCTGCGCCGGGTGTAGAAGGCGGGCAGCTCCTTGGTTTGATAGCCCAGCACCGGCACCCCGTGGGTCTCCAGGTATTCCAGGGTCAGGCCCAGATCCAGGATGGATTTTGCCCCGGCACAGACCACCATCACAGGGGTGTTGGCCAGCTCCTCCAGGTCGGCGGAGATATCCATGGTGGTCTCCGCGCCCCGGTGGACGCCGCCGATGCCGCCGGTGGCGAAGATCTGAATGCCCGCCATGTGGGCGATCATCATGGTGGTGGTCACGGTGGTTGCCCCGTCCAGGCCCTTGGCCACGATCACCGGCAGATCCCGGCGGCTGGCCTTGGTGACAGCCTGGCCCGTCTTGCCCAGGTACTCGATCTCCTCCGGAGTGAGGCCGGCCTTGAGCCGCCCGCCCAGGATGGCGATGGTGGCGGGCACGGCGCCGTTGTCCCGGATCACCTTCTCCACGTTCAAAGCGGTCTCCACGTTCTGGGGATAGGGCATCCCGTGGGAAATAATGGTGGATTCCAAAGCCACAACAGGCTTCCCGGCGGCAACAGCCGCTGCGACTTCGGGGTTAACATCTAAGTAGCAGTTCAGATTCATCATGAGAACCTCCTTCTTGTTGTTGATGATGTATCACCTTGCGGCGATATGAAGTATTCCTTGCGGAATATGAAGTATCTCCTTCGGAGATATGAAGTATGTGCTTCGCACATATTGCGGTATCTGTTTATTCTGCGAATAAACAGATGAAAAGAAAGGGTTTGAAAAGTGGGGAAAGCTTTCCCGTTGTGTCAAATATGGCGCAGCCATACTTCATGAGCGAAGCGTCTTCATATGCGAAGCATACTTCATATCCGCGTCAGCGGGTACT
>JAEEZZ010000134.1 GCA_016292255.1 Oscillospiraceae bacterium | reverse complement strand
GCACCGCAGTTCCGGCTCTGGAATGTTTCCATTTGCGGTGAAAGTCCCGTTTCTGAGTGCTGTTCGTGTGTCCGAAGTCCTCATGGCAGGGATTCTCTCTTGCGATTTGAATCGTCTCCGTCATGTGGTATTTTGCCATGGCCTGCGGCACAAGGGCTTCAATCGTCGGCATGATCTCTTCCAGGCGGACCATTCCAAAATCTCCGTCCACGTTTCGGAAGACCTGCAGCCATTCCCATGCGTCCAGAAGAATACCGGCATCCTCCAGCATGGTTATCCAGTAGGACGGGGTACGTGAGAGCAGCGTAGCCGGTTCGTTTTGGCTGTAGGATTCCGGCGTGCATTTTTGCCCCATTGCAGGCCAGACCAGCAGAGAATAGCCAAGGATGATTCCCAACAGGAACACGTCGCTTTCCACCTGGGCAATCGTTTTTGGGTCTCGCAGCAGCTTTTGGACGTTGCGAGAAATACTGCGGAACTCAACCGGTTCGCAGGCCATAATCTCCGCCGGCAGGAATAAAAAAGCCGGGATGTATTCTGAATTTCTGTATTCTACCGGTTCATCGTTCAGTATACGAAGTAATGTTGTCATCTTGTGCTCCTATGTCAATACGACAATTTCGGATGAATATGTTCCGAAAAGCAATGCATTATTTGCCTTTTATCGTATTGTAGCATAGGTTTAGTCCCATTGTTTGGACAATCTCATTTGAGATCGTCCAATGAAAACCGTGAAATGTAAAAAACGTGTTATATTTGAAATCATCGCTTGATTTTTCTGTCTACTTATCATAGACTATTCTTATCAGGATGTCTATGGAGGCGCAGTAATGGCTGAATACCAAATTGGTTCTATGGAGTCGAGATTTGCTGATCTAATCTGGGATCGTGCACCGATCACAACTTCAGATCTTATCCGGTTGTGTGAGAAGGAACTGAATTGGAAACGGACAACCACTTACACGGTGCTTAAGCGCTTGTGTGAGAAGGGCTTGTTTGATACGCAAAACGGAATCGTCCGTGTTTTGCTTTCCCGAGAGGAGTTCTACGCACGGCAGAGCAGACAGTATGTGAACGCAGCCTTTCAGGGCTCTCTTCCGGCCTTTTTGGCGGCTTTTACCGGCGGACGAAAGCTCACTGCGGAGGAGGCTGCCGAGCTGCGTACTATGATTGAACAAGCGGAGGAGGAGTGACCGTGGAAGCGTTGCTTTCAAGACTTGCGCAAAACAGCCTCCGGGGGACACTGCTGATTCTGGCTGTTCTGCTGCTTCGACAGCTGCTGCGGAAAACGCCTCGGCGCGTGATTTGCCTGCTTTGGGGGCTGGTAGGCCTGCGCTTGCTGCTTCCCCTTCGGCTGGAGAGCCGTTTCGGACTGGTTACGCTTGCGCCGCAAGCCTCGGCTGTTTCCACTGGGAGCTCCGTACTTGCAGAAAATACGGGAACTACAAACACGGCAGTTCTCTGCTGGTTATGGGGCATCGGTCTCGCTTTCCTGCTGCTTTATACAGCAGTACGCTGGCTTCGAGTGTTTCACAGCGTCCGAACGGCTGTCCGCGCAGAAGACGACGCCTGGAGCTGTGACCGGGTTAGCACGCCCTTTGTCTTGGGGCTGTTCAAACCAAAAATCTATCTGCCCAACGACCTGACAGAACAGGATCGCGCTTGGGTTCTGGCGCATGAGCGGGCGCATATCCGCAGGCATGATCCCTGCTGGAAGCTGCTTGGCTTCCTCCTGCTGTCGGTCTATTGGTATCAGCCCGTATGCTGGCTCGGCTGGTTTGCCTTTTGCCGGGATCTGGAGCTGGCCTGTGACGAGGCGGTTACCGCCCGCCTCCCGTTACCGGAGCGAAAGGCCTATGCACTGACGCTGCTGAATTGCTGCGCATCGAAAAACGCACCGTTTCCTGCTTTATCTTTTGGAAGCTCCCCCATCAAGGCTCGTGTTCGGTCATCACTCCGTCCCAGACGGCAGCCTGTCTGCATCAGCATTCTCATTATAGCACTTTGCACGGGGTTTTTTGTGTGCCTTGCACTGGAGCCCATTCACGCTTCTCAGACCGTGGATGCATTACCGACGGCAAAACCTTTTGAGTCTACCACGTTTGCCTCAACACCACAAATATCTAAGGATATAAGACCAATTGAAAAGACGTTCTCTCTTGGAGATCAAAGAGAGGCAGAGGAAAGTCAGCCTATGCAAACAAAGCTATGGATCATTCCGGATGGACATCTCGCGCCGAATGAAAACAACGCAAACACGACGTTTATTCTGTATGAGAACATCCAAGGTATGACAGCAGACTGATCGCAGTTGTGCAATGGAAACCGCAGTTGAAAAAGCTGCGGTTTTTCTTGACAAAGCTGTCTATATGGTGTAGACTAATATTAGTCTACACCATATAGACAGCTATTTTGCAACGGAGGGATTCTTATGGCAAAAAAAGCCGCTGCGTTCCTGCTCTGCATGGCAGCTTTATTCTTCTGCGGGTGTGAAGGAAAGCCTACTGCAAGCACATCCGTTGAGACCGGAGCGGCGACGAATGCGCCGCGCTGTTATGACTTCCATTACGGGACTCTGCTCTCAATTGGAAGCGGAAACAACATTCTTGAAACAGAAGATGCTGTTTACTATTTGTTTCAAGACCACATCTACTACAGTGACAAAACCTATAAGGAATTTTTACCGCTGTGCGGAAAGCCCGACTGCAATCACAAGAATGCGGATTGCGACGCATTGATCTGTACAAAGAGTGGCATCTGGATCTATGACGGATACCTGTTTTACGTTGATGCGGTTCCGGAAGATGACGAACACGAGGTTTACGTCACCGAGCCTGCGCTTTGGCGCATGCGGCTTGACGGTTCCCAGCACGAAAAGGTCATGCAGCTTCCCATTCAAGATTTCGGGTTTACACCTCTCAGGAACAGTTGGAGTTATGTTTTTACAAACAAGTATCTTTACGTTGCCTGCTCCGCGTATCAGACGGATTCGGTCGGCCCCGAGGCGTCAAACGGCGCAGCTCGGTGTTCTTACGTGATCCAGCTCGATTCCTTCGAGGTTTCTATTATCCCTTCCGACAATGCGCCTGCTCCGCAGAGCTTTGTCGGTCTGCCGCTCGCAGGGCGCGGGTCTTTGCTCTACAGTGTAAGAAGTCACGAAGACGATCCGGAAACGGGGCTGCTTGATCTGGCCGTTTTTGACCTCGATACGCTGGAGGGGCGGAGCATTGGAACGCTTGCGAAAAACTTCTACTATCTGGAGGGCGGATTCCTATTGCAGGATCACGCATTTGAGTATATCTGCTTTGATGCGCAGAATATGAGAATGTCCTTGTACAGAATGGATCTGGAGACTGGGGAAAACGAATTGCTTCGGGAGGGTGGACCCTCAGAGGTCAAGTGGAACACCATGGATTGGGCCAACCGGTACCTGTTTGCTCACCGTAGATCCAACTTGCTCGACCGTTCCGAATGGGGCTTTTACGTCTTCGATTCGGATCTGAACGAAGTGGACGTGCTTTCGTACGCGGACGCCCCGGAGGAAATCGCAAAAATCAGAGTGTTTCTGCAAACGGACAGCTATATTTTTGCCGCGCCGGAGGCATCGATGGATCCGGAGCATCCAGAAGTCGTGGGAATCTACGCGGCTTTCACGATCCCTACGTGGTATATTGACAAAGCAGAGATCGGCACAGGAACACTCGCGTGGCATCGCTGGGCGCCGGAGGTAGATTGAACGATGGAACTCAAGCTGGAAGGACTGGAAAAACGGTACGGAAAGAAGCTCGCGCTCGATGGATTCTCTTATACCTTTAAGCAGGGAATCTGCGGCATTTTGGGCGCAAACGGCGCTGGAAAGACTACCATGATGAATCTGATTACGGACAACGTATCGAGGGATCGCGGGCAGATTCTCTTCGATGGGAAGGACGTCCTGAAGCTGGGAAATGCCTTCCGCTCCGTGCTCGGCTATATGCCCCAGCAGCAGGGACTGTACGATGAAATGAGCGCGTATTCCTTTCTGCTCTATCTTGCAAAACTCAAGGGACTGCAATCAAGGGCCGCCAAGGCGCAGGCTGCGCGGCTGCTTTCCCTGGTAAACCTTTCCGATGCGGCGCATAAGAAGCTCGGCGGCTTCTCCGGCGGGATGCGGCAAAGGGTACTGCTGTGCCAGGCGCTTCTGGGTGCGCCGAAGGTCGTCATCCTGGACGAGCCAACCGCTGGGCTCGACCCCAAGGAGCGCGTGCGCATCCGAAGCTATATCCACGAGCTTGCGAAGGAGTGCATCGTCCTGTGGACGACCCATATCGTCAGCGATATTGAGAGCATCGCGGACGACGTGATCCTGATGAAGCAGGGAATGCTTGTGGCGCATGGAAAGCCACACGAATTGATCGACCGGATCAGCGGCCGCGATCTGGAGGACGTCTATATGCACTTCCTGGGAGAGGATGATCGGGATGCGTGAATGCAGGCGCGTTCTTCTTCACCGTGCGGCGGTGCGCACGCTCCTTCTGCTGACCTTGATCGGCGGGGTGCTGTTTTGGCTGCACACGAAAAGCAGCGTCGTATCAGAAGACTATCCGGCGGTTTATACGCGCTGCTATCACGAACTGCTTGCAGAATACGCAGCGTTCAGACCGGAGGAGATCCCGGAATCGGAGTTGAAGCTGCGTGCAAAGCACGCGATCATTTCCGGCAGCCTGGTCGTTCACCTGAAAACCTTCGGCCGGGATACGTCGTTTGAAGCGATGCTCGCCGCACGCCCGGAATATGCGCAGGCGCTCGAGAACGGCGAGCTGCAACGCTATTTTGGCGAGCCGCTGTTGGCACAGGCGGAGCAGGAAGCCATTGAGACGCTTCAAACGCAGATCCGCTATCTGAACGATTTCAACAGCTATTACGCCGCGATCAAGCAGAACGCCGCGCGAATGCAGCGCTCGAAGCTGTTCGGTGACCCGGACAGCTTTGCATATCGCAATGTTCTCAAAACGGTCGCGGATTTCATCGCGATCGACGGGGCGAGGGGGACGCTGGGCGACGACAGAGCCGTCACTGCCGTTTTTGACGACCCGATCACCGATTATCTGGTGCTTCTGTTCATGGCTGTTATTTGCGTACTTATGCTTGCGGAACGGAAAAGCGGCCTCTGGCAGCTCATTCGGGCAACCAGAACAGGCAGAGCGCGCCTTGCTCTGGAACGTATCTTCACGCTATTCGTCTCAGCAATTCTCGCAACAGGCTTTCTTTTCGGCAGCCGCGCTTTTATTTCGTATTACGTTTATGACGGCCTGCGATACGGGTCTCGTCTGATCCAATCCGTACAAGGCTGCAGCGGCATCCCGCTCCCTATGACGATCAACCAATTTATGCTGCTCTACTGCGGGATCAAGATTGTTTGCAGCTTTTCGGTTGGTTTGCTTCTGTATCTTCTGCTCTCCTCCGTGAAAAGCCTCAATCTTGCGATAGCTGTGACTGGAGCCGTGCTTGCGCTGGAATACGCGCTATACGCCGCTGTGCGAGACAGCAGTATCCTGGTTCCCTTGAAATACGTCAACGTATTTCAAATCATCGTGCCGTACAGGCTTGCCGTGCGCTATCTGAATCTCAATCTGTTCGAGTACCCGGTCAACGTGAGAACGGCGGTCGGTGCTGCAATGGGGCTGCTGTCCGTTGCGGCGGCGATTGGCATTTTGCTTGTCCACTGCCGCAAGCGTCCGGTCAGTGCAGGGAATCCGCTGGAAGCGCTTCTGGACGTGGTTCGGCGAAAAACTTACCGGATCGTTTGGATGCAGGAGACCGGGAAGGCACTGTTTGCCGAGCGGGGTATTCTTGTGATTGCATTGCTTGTGCTCGTTTTCCTTTCCTTTGGAAAGCTCCCGGAGCCGACGGTCAATGAGGAGCAGCGTGCAGTCATCAGCTATTACAGGAAATATGCCGGTTCCGTATCGGAGGAAACGCTTGTTTCCATAGACCGGGATATAGAAGCAGCAGAGGAGCAGTTGACAGATCCAAACGACAGCGTTTCCATCATGCAGATCAGAAAGCAGATCAGAGGGCTGGAGACTCTGCGCAGCGAGGCTCAGGATATTATCGCACGGAACGCTTCCGGTCAGTATGGCGAGGAACTCAAGCTGATCCCGCCCTACACGTACATGATTCTCTTTGGTCAGGGCTCCCGGCGCTTTGAGATCGGGCAGGGGCTCAAGGCATTGCTCTGTATCACGCTTTTGACCGCTGGGCTGTATGCCTATGAGAACCAGTCCGGCATGACGAAGCTGCTCCGCTCGCTTCCAAAAGGCAGGGCTTGTCTCTTTTGGCGTAAGGAAGGGATCACGCTCGCCTTCGCTGCGCTCGTGTTTCTTGCGGTCTATCTGCCGGAGCTTCTCGCGCTTGCGTCGAGCGAGCTCTACGGCGGCTTTTCGTGCTTCAGCTTTCCCATGCAGGGGCTTGCGATCCTGCGGGATTCCCGCCTTCCGATCTCCGTCGGCGGAATGACCGTGCTGTTCTATCTGGTTCGTTTTTTCATGCTTTTCCTGGTCGGAAGCGCGGTTGGATTTATTTCAAGTCTTACGAAGCGGATAAATACATCTCTTCTGGCTTCTTTGGCGCTTTTCGTCGTGCCCGCGTGCCTGACCGCAATGGGCATCGACCTAATATATAATTTCACGCCGCTTCCAGTGCTTTTTGTTGCAGACGCGATTTTTTACCATGATTTCGTTCCGTTCCTTGGTATCACACTTGCGCTGTTGGCAATGACCTGCGGAACACATGTTATCAATTGCAGAGCATACATATCTCAGAGCTAATTGAGTATAACGAATGACGGTTTCGAAAGCGGATCCACCATACGATACTTGGCTGATACCTGATATCACTTGAACAGGCTTGTCTCTCTCCATTCTTGGAGCCTCCGGGCATCCAGGTTGGGGAGCAGATAATCGCCGTTTCGATGGTAGGTCAGTTCTTTCATGATCAATCCTCCTCGGTCATCATCGTTTGATTTTTCTCGTTGTTCCTTTTAACAGCTTGAGCAGCAGGGCGTCCACGTCCTCCGTTGGCTTCCCGTTTCGGATCAGATTATTTCGGAAGTGGTTCATCCCTAAAATCGCGAGCTGGTGCTCAAAGTCATCCAGGTACAAATAGCGTTTTTCTCGTTTCAAAGCTATCGCCTCCTTTCGGCTTTATTGTAGCCGAAGGAGGCGAGCTTGTCGAATGTGCGAAATAGAAATATTGCCATAGACCAGTTGTCTGCAAAGATCAATAAATACAGCAAAAGCCTGTAGAACATCCATTTAAGGTTGAACTACAGGCTTTTGCTGTGCCTCACAATGCCAGGACTATGATTTCAGAATACTTCCTTATCAGCCTCTGGCATGTGGCAGGCATTTTAGCGCTCTGTCTTTGCTTGAACGGGTGCGAGAAAAAGGACGACGTTTCAGAAAACCCGGGCGGCGCCGGGAGCCTCGTTAAAACGACGGAAGCGCCGACCACAAAGCTGACCGGCACGACGGGCTCCTGGGGCGTGTATGCCGAAGTCTTTGTGCCGGACGGAATGAAGCTGATCGGCGGATCTAATATCGACAAGGAAGATCAAAATTCCATGTGGATACAACAGAGTGATAATGCCTTGTATTATTATCTGTTTGCGATCTCCACGGAGGAGCAGTGCCAGAAGGACGTTGCAGCCACGAAGGAATACAATCATGGTCTTGAAAAGGTCTCTGAAATGAAGGACGTTTCCATCAAAATCGGCGAATATGAATGGGTCGGCGTTACCTATCTGTATCAGACCTACAGCGGGCCCTCTGACGTCGTTCAGATGTACGCTGTGATCGGAGAAAAGGCTGTCAACGTCCGAATGGCAGGCTTTTCCTACGATTCCGAAATCACGAGAGCCATCTTGGGATCCATCAAGTTGAATTGACGGACGCTCGGGATCGTATTCGGAGAACGTGATAAGCGCCCGACCCAACGACTGCCCAAAATTGCGTGTGAGGTGATTCTGCGTGGAAAAACCGATCAGAGTTGTGATTGCAGACGATCAATACGTAGCCAGAGGCTTCTTTGAAATGTATATCAAGACTGCCGCAAATTACGAGCTGGCGACGTCTCTGGCCACGGCGGAGCAGGCTGTGAACTTCTGCCGGACGAATCCGGTGGATCTGGTGATCCTGGACGTGATGATGAAGCGCGGACTGGACGGCTTGACCTGTGGGGAAGCCATTAAACGAAATGATCCCCGCGTTCGGGTCATCCTGGCAACGTCCACGGCAGAATCCAAGTGGATCGAGCAGGCACGGCAGGCCGGGATCGAGAGCTTCTGGTTCAAGGAATACGATGAACGCTCCCTTTTGGAGGTTATGGATCGAACCATGCAGGGAGAATCCGTCTATCCGGGGAGCCGCCCGAACCCGGAATTTGGCAGTACGACAAAATCCGAATTGACAGAGCGGGAGTTGGAGATTCTGCGGGAGCTTACTACAAATCGCTCCAACGAAGAGATCGCGGAGAAATTCAGCATCTCCGTCTTTACGGTGAAGCGCCATATTCAGAATATGCTGAACAAGACCGGCTATACGAATCGGCTGGAGCTTGCAGTCAACGCCAAGGCGCTGGGCCTGGTCGTTCATGAGGATGACCGTAAGCGGAGCGGAGAAGATTAGGAGGAGATCTATGGATCGGATCGGAAAAATGATTTTGGCAGTCGCGTTGACTGCCGTTATGCTGTTCAACGTCGTATCCCCGGCCTTTGGTTGGGAGCTTTCCCCGGACGAGCCTGCGGACTATGCGGATGGCGCGTACTGCGAATACTGCGGCGAGTGGCGCTATGACGATTGGCTCTGCTCCGGCGGCAACCACTGCGCCGGCGGCTGCGGTTGCGGCGACGACCACCATTGCACGGAATGCGGGGCCTGCGAGTCCTGGGGGGATTTCTGCGAGACCTGTACGCTGTGCCTGGATTGCGCCATGGACAACCACCAGCATTGTCCCGAATGCGGCGCTTGCGGCCAGGAGGTGGGCGGCTGCAATTTCTGCGGCTGCTGCTTTGATTGCAGTCCCCAGTGCGGTGCGGCCTGCGAGGATCTGTGCCTGGAATGTCACATTGAACTGGGTCTTGCCTGCTGTGAATGCGGCAATTGCTACGTGGACGGCAGCGTGGATTACTGCCCGGAGTGTATGCTTTGCTCCGATTGTATGTACGCCGACTACTGCGACGTATGCGGGATGTGCGGCTATTGCGCCTACAGCATCAACGGCACGCACTGCTCCGACTGCATGGCTTGCACCAAGGAAGAAGGCTGCCTGCTCTGTGGCCGCTGTTTCGACTGCGGCGGCCGCTGTAAGGACGGCTGCGGGGAGCTGTGCCTGGAATGCCATTTGGATGAAGACGCGGCCTGCCCCGATTGTGGCAATTGCTATATCAACGACAATCACAAGCGCTGCGAAAGCTGCGGCTGCTGTGAGGAATGCGGCGAAGGCTTCTGCGAGACCTGCGGCCTGTGCATACGCTGCTGCTTAGAACAGGGGCTCCACTGCCCGGGCTGTTACGGCTGCAATACGGATGCAGAGCTCTTCTGCCTCGGCTGCGGCTATTGTTCCGATTGCGCCCTGGTCTGCCCCGGCTGCCATGAGAGCTGCGACCAGTGCGGATGCCTTACCTGTGTGGAATGCGGCCACTGCTCCAACTGCAAGGATATCTGTGAGGTCTGCGAACGCTGTGAAGAATGCACCACACTCTGCACATACTGCCGCGTGCGCTGCGCCGACTGCGTGGAGATGTGCGCGAATTGCCAGACCTGCGAGGAATGTGCGTCGATTTGCCCGGAATGCGGCGAGGCGTGCAGCAGCTGCGCGGTCATCTGCCCCTGGTGCGAGCTCTGCGAGGACTGCTGCCTGGGCTTCAGCCGCGAGGCAGGCTGTGATCACGGCGTCTGCGTCATGGACCCGGATTGGGACGCCCACTGGGCGGCGGAACACGCGGATAAGCTGATGGCGAAGCTCCGGGCGGATCGGAGCCATGCCGTTGTGGGAGAGCCTGTCACCTGGACGGCCACCGCCGTCGGCGCAGCCGGAACGGTGCAGTATTGCTTTGACGTTCTTTGGGAGGACGAGGACACAAATCAGGGTGACTTTGTCTATGAAGGAAGCTGGACGACAGAGCCGACCCTCATGTTTACCCCCGCGCTGCCCGGCGAATACACTGTCTGGCTCAGTGTGAAGGATGCGGCGGGAAAAACTGCCGACGTGCAGGGCGCCCGCGTTGTCGTGCGCTATGCGGACGACTCCCTGCGGGTACTGTCCGTGACCGCCGACAAGACCAACGCGGCCAAGGGGCAGACCATTACCTGGACCGCTGCGGCCCAAGGGGGCAGGGGAGACAAGCAATACCGCTTTGACATCTACAAAGGCTCAATCCTCATTTTTGGTACGGAATACGGTTCTTCCGATCTGGTTTCTTATCTGGTTGAGCAGGGCGGCGTCTACAAGGCAAAGGCCTACGTGAAGGACGAAGCCGGAACCGAGGCCTTTAAGCTGGGCGACAGCGTATCGGTGCTGGATATTCTCAGCGTGGTTCCGGATCAAACCAGCGTAGAAATAGGAACGTTTGTCTGCTGGACGGTAAACCTTGTAGGGGAAACCACGGCTCGGCGGATCCGCTTTGACCTTTGGAAGGATGGCCAGCTTGCCCAGGAGGGGTTCTTTGCCGCAACACCCACCTACGGCTACGTCCTTTCCGAACCGGGGACCTACACGGTGAAGGTCAGCGTCCAGGACGCGGGCGGAACGCTGGAGCTGGAAAGCGAACCCGTAGTCGTTGGACTGCCTGTGCCGGTACTGACCGGTGAGATCCGCAATGGACAGTATGTCCTGCATTGGAATGAGATGTCCGGTGTGGCAACTTGCTACGTATACCGTCGAGACTTCGTCGGAAGTGATTGGGAAACCTGGGCGCTGAAAGCCAAGGCAAGCGGAACGGAGTGGACGGATGAAACGGCGATCCCGGGACGGCAATATGAATACCGGATACGGGCAGAATGGGACGGTACCCTTGGAGGCTATTCCAACTCGGTGGATATGCCCCGAAATCCCTTTGAGGATGTGCCGGATGGCGCCTACTATCACGCCCCGGTGCTCTGGGCCTACACCCACGAGCCACGGATCACCGCCGGCGTGGACGCCACCCACTTTGGGCCAAACAATCCCTGTACCCGGGAACAGATCGTGACCTTCCTCTGGAAGGCCAAGGGTGCGCCTGAGCCGACAGTTACGGAATCCGCGTTTACGGATGTCGCCCCGGGCAGTTACTACTGCAAGGCCGTCCTTTGGGCCGCTGAAAACGGCGTTACCAGCGGCGTCGGAGACGGAAAATTCGGTGTCGGGGCAGGATGCACCCGCGAACAGACCGTGACCTTCCTCTGGGCAGCCTTCGGCAGACAAGCACACACGCAGTCTGAAAGTCCCTTCTCCGACGTAGAATCCGGGAGTTACTATTACGATCCGGTGCTATGGGCAGTGGAAAATGGGATTACCGCCGGCGTCGGCAACGGACAATTCGGTGTCGGCCAAATCTGCACGAGAGCGCAGGTCGTAACCTTCCTGTATAAGGCCTGTGTTGGTTGACTGCAAGCAATACTCCTTTCGCCTTCGTTGTTCAGCAAATCATCGGAGAAGGGAAAGGCGAAATTCTGAATAAACGGCAAAAAGCCCGACTCAATCGAAACCGAAAGAGTCGGGCTTTAAGTTTTAAATCAAGATATCGATTGGGATATCTTTCCACTGACTTGTCCTGAAGCGGTGGACGCTCGGTGCGTTTTTGATAAACGCGCGGGCGTATGCTTCATCACGGTCAGTTCAGAGCTTTTTAGGGGTATGCCGGGATTATTTCCCCTGGTCCTTGATCGCGGCCTGCGCGGCAGCCAGACGGGCGATGGGAACACGGAAGGGGCTGCAGGACACGTAGTCCAGGCCGATCTTGTGGCAGAACTCCACGGAGGAGGGATCGCCGCCGTGCTCGCCGCAGATACCGATGTGCAGGGAAGGACGGACGGGCTTGCCCAGGTCGATGGTCATCTTCATCAGCTTGCCCACGCCAACCTGGTCCAGCTTGGCAAAGGGATCGTTCTCCAGGATCTTGGCGTCGTAGTAGGCGTTCAGGAACTTGCCGGCATCGTCACGGGAGAAGCCGTAGGTCATCTGGGTCAGGTCATTGGTTCCGAAGCAGAAGAACTCAGCTTCCTTGGCAATATCGTCAGCGGTCAGGCAGGCTCTGGGGATCTCGATCATGGTGCCGACCTCGTACTTCATCTGGACACCGGCAGCAGCGATCTCAGCGTCAGCAGTCTTGACGACCTCAGCCTTGACGTACTTAAGCTCCTTGACCTCACCGACCAGCGGGATCATGATCTCGGGGACGATCTTCCACTTCGGATGGTTCTTCATAACCTTGAGCGCGGCGCGGATGACGGCGCGGGTCTGCATCGCGGCGATCTCGGGGTAGGTGACCGCCAGACGGCAGCCGCGGTGACCCATCATGGGGTTAAACTCATGCAGGCCGGAGATAATGTTGTTGATCTCCTTGACGCTCTTGCCCTTGCTCTTGGCGAGCAGCGCGATGTCCTC
>JAEEZZ010000133.1 GCA_016292255.1 Oscillospiraceae bacterium | reverse complement strand
AAGACCAGATACAATTTTTCCGTGGAAACCTTTTACAAAATATCCCTGGCATTGGGCGTCGGTATGGACGAGCTTGCCCGGGAAACAGAAGAAAAATAGACCGGGAACAGGCAAAACGCCGTTCCCGGTCTGTTGCGTTGTTGGCGGGCTAATAGCCCGCGCTACGGTTACTTGTCACCTGTCACTTACCGAGACGTTCTGGGCGTCGAGGACGCCGCCCCCTACAGGTGTCACTTTTTCATCGAAACGGCCTTCCGGCACTTCTCGGCGATGCCCTCGGGGGTCAGGCCGTAGTATTCCAGCACGGCGGCGGCGGTGCCGCTGCGGCCGAAGGTGTCGTTGACGCCGTGGCGCACCACGGGGACGGGGCAGTTCTCCGCCAGGAGCTCCGCCACAGCACCGCCCAGGCCGCCCAGGACGGAGGCCTCCTCGGAGGTGACGATGGTGCCGGTCTCCCGAGCAGCCTTCAAAACCAGCTCCTCGTCCAGGGGCTTGATGGTGTGCATATCGATGACCCGGGCGGAGATGCCCTCCTTGGCCAGGATTTCCCGGGCCTGCCGGGCCATACCCACCATGATGCCGGTGGCGATGACGGTGACGTCCTTGCCGTCTGCAATGGTGACGCCCTTGCCCAGCTCAAACTTGTAGCCTTCCAGCTCGTCGGTGAAAATATCGGTGGCGGAGCGGGCCAGACGGAGGTAGGCGGGGCCCTCGTAGTTCAGCAGGGCCTCCACAGCCAGCCGCATCTCGTGGCCGTCGCAGGGGCAGACCACCGTCATGCCGGGAATCTGCCGCATCAGGGCCAGATCCTCTGTGCACTGGTGGGTAGCGCCGTCCTCGCCCACGGAGATACCGCCGTGGGAGCCCACCACCTTCACGTTCAGATGGGGGTAGGCAACGGAGTTCCGGATCTGCTCATAGGAGCGGCCGGCGGCGAAGATGGCAAAGGTGTTGGTGAAGGGCTTCAGCCCGGAGGCGGCCATGCCGGCGGCAATGCCCACCATGTTGTTCTCTGCGATGCCGCAGTCGAAGAAGCGCTGGGGGTAGGCTGCCCGGAAGTCCTTGGTCTGGGTGGCCATGGCCAGATCCGCATCCAGAACCATCAGCTCGGGATACTGCTCGGCAAATTCTACCAGGGCCTTGCCGTAGGCGGCCCGTGTTGCGATTTTCCCTGCCATATTATTTCCCCTCCAGTTCTTTGATCTTGCTTTCCAGCTCTGCCTTGGCAATGGCAAACTCGTCTGCGTTGGGGGCCTTGCCGTGCCAGCCGGCCTGGTTCTCCATAAAGGAGACGCCCTTGCCCTTGACGGTCGCCATCAGAATGGCGGTGGGCTTGCCCTTGGTCTTTCTGGCTTCCGCCAGCGCGGCCAGGATCTGGGAGAAGTCGTGGCCGTCGATCTTGACCACGTGCCAGTTGAAGGCCTCCAGCTTCTTGTCCAGGGGCTCGGTGGGCATGACGTCCTTGGTGGCGCCGTCGATCTGCAGGCCGTTCACGTCGATGAAGGCGCAGAGATTGTCCAGCTTCCACTTGGCGGCTGCCATCATGGCTTCCCAGATCTGACCCTCAGCCAGCTCGCCGTCGCCGCAGATGGCGTAGGTACGCCAGAGCTTGCCGGTGATCTTGGCGCTCAGCGCCATACCCACCGCAGCGGAGAGGCCCTGGCCCAGAGAGCCGGTGGACATATCCACGCCGGGGACGTTCCGCATATCGGGGTGGCCGGAGAGATGCGCCTTGATGGAGCGCAGCAGCTGGAGATCCTCCACCGGGAAGAAGCCCTGCATGGCCAGCACCGCGTAGAGGGCGGGGGCGCAGTGTCCCTTGGACAGGACGAAGCGGTCGCGATCCTCCCAGTTGGGGTTGTGCGGATCCACGTTCATCTCATTGAAGTAGAGAACGGTCAGCGCGTCCACACAGGAGAGAGATCCGCCGGGGTGGCCGGAGGCGGCACGGTGGACAGCCTCCACCGCCAGCAGCCTTGCCTTGTAGGCCGTGACGGCCAGATCTTTGCCGAACAGTTTTTCCATAGTATCCTTCCTTCTGTTTATATTGTTATTTTATTGATCTTCTTCTTTGTAGAGGAACTCGGTCTGCCAATAATAGCAGAGGGTCTGCATCAGGTGGTAGTTCTTTACGTGCTCGCCGGGGACCTGGGTGGAGAGGCTGCCGTCTACGCTGACTCTGCCCTTGGTGGAATAGACCGGGAACTCCGCCATCATGTCGGCCATGGCCTGCAGATAGGCGGGGCCCTTGCCCCAGCCCAGGGCGTCAAAGAGCACGTTCATCAGATAGCAGGGGGAGACCGTCGGGCCGGTCTGCAGCTCTGCCCCCGTAAAGCCCAGCTGGGCCCGGGCTGCGTCGTTCATCCAGATCACGTAGTCCGTGGAGTAATAGTTGAAGAAGCCCGCTTCGGTGGAGAGATCCAGATCCATCCCGAAATGGGAATAAGCTGCGGTGGTGTAGTTGTTGATGTCCTTGCCCAGGGTGGCCTTGTGGTCGCCGTAGGTCAGCAGGACGATGGGCCGCTCACAGTCCCGGAAGTGCCGGATCAGCACGGCCAGCTCCTCGTCCCGTCTGGCGCAGCAGCCCAGATAGTTGTTCATGGCGTAGCCGTCGGCGGTGTTCCCGTCCTTGCGGACGTAGCGGCCCGCGTACCGGTTGGAGCTGTAGTTGTAGGGGCCGTGGCCCTCATAGGTGACGGAGAAGCTGAAATAGGGGCTGCCGCTGCTTTTCAGGTGCTCCTGATACTGGGACCAGATCACGTCATAAAGCACGTCGTCGTTGGCAATGTTGTCCTCGCCCACCAGCTGGTCGAAGCCGTCCTCCCGGAACTTGTAGCTGTCGAAGCCCAGATAGCGATCCACGTTCAGCCGGTTGTAGAACCAGCCGTTGAAGGGGTGAGCGCCCTCGGTGCGGTAGCCCTGCTGCCGCAGATACCAGAGGTAGGAGTTGGCGGGCTTGCGCCAGTCTCTGGGGGTGTAGCAGCCGGTCAGGAAGCAGCGCTCCGCGTCCTTGGTGTTGCCGCCGAAGCCGTTGGTGACCAGCGAGCCCAGCAGCACCGATTCGTCCACCAGGGCGTGGTAGTCGTCGTAGCAGGAGAAATCCAGCGCGGCCTCGTCGCAGTCCAGCTTGGAAAGATCCGCGTAGCTCTCCCGCATGATCACAAAGACGTCCACCTTCCGATCCACAGGGATGTCCGTCTGGGTATATTGAGCCAGAGTCTGCTCCGCGGTGGCCTTGGAGTAGTCCGAGGGCTTGCCGCTGGCGGTAAAGGCGGAGCGGGTAAAGGAGTAGACCACGCCCCGGGAGACGTAGATCTCCGTCACCGACCAGGTGTTCACGTGGTCGTAGTGCTTGGTCAGCTCCAGCATTTCCCCGGAGCAGGCGGCCACCAGAGAGAGGGTCAGCGCCACGGCGGCTGCCGTCAGCCCGAATACCCGCCCTGTGTTCCAGCGGGGCTTCCAGCGGCTCAGCAGGGCCAGCAGGGCGGTGAAGCCCAGAGCGCCGCCCACGGCGATCAGAATCCGGGGGCTCAGCTCCAGCTCATAGCCCTGGGTGCCGGTGATGGCCAGAGCCTCCCGCAGGCAGGTGATGTCCTGGAATTCCAGCGGGTCGGAGCGAATGATGATCAGATAGTAGTTGCCGATGGCCACCCCCAGCCAGATCAGAGCGTTGACCAGATAGGCGATCCAGGCCCGTCCGATCAGGGCAAAGAGGGCGAGGCAGAAGCTGAAGATCACTGCCAGGTTGATCAGCGGGATCCAGAGATCCTCCCAATATCCCAGCCAGATCTCCGGGTTCAGACTGCTGTAGGACAGCCGCAGGGTGAAATAGCACAGCGCGGCGCAGCCGACCAGCAGGAGCAGGAGCTGCCAGAGCAGAAACCCGACCCGCCCCTTCTCCGGCAGCCGTTTCTGCAGTATCAATACGGGTTCCGATTGTTTTTGTTTCCGTTTTCCCATGTATTCTTGTTCCTCTTGCTTCTTTGCCGGCGTTTCTACCGTTTCTTCGCCAGCGGTTCGCTGCGATCCTGGGCCTCCTGCAGCAGGCCGATGATCTGGTTGGAGACCAAAAAGCCCTTGGGCGTCAGGATCCAGTGTCCGTCCTTCTGGTAGAACAGATCCCGCTGCTCCAGCGGCAGGATGGTTTCCAGCAGGGGCTCAAAGGGCATGAGATAATTCTTCTCATACTCCTCCGGGGAGATCCCCTGGGTGGTCCGCAGCCGCAGCATCACGTATTCCCCGGCCCGTTCCCGGGCGGGAATGGCGTCGCACTCGGCAAGGATGGGGATATCCTGCTTCAGCACGCCTCGCACATAGGTCTCGATGTTCCGCACGTAGGTGTAGCGTTTGCCGGCAAAATCCGAGGCCGCGGCGGGGCCGAAGCCGATGTATTCCTCCCCCAGCCAATATTTCAGATTGTGTCTGGATTCATAGCCCGGCTTGGCAAAATTGGAGATCTCGTACTGGCCGTAGCCGAACTCGTCCAGGATGGAGACGGTGTCCAGGTACATTTCCGCCTGCACCTCGTCGGAGGGCAGGTTTGCGGCGTCCTTGTATTCCCACAGGGGCGTGCCCTCCTCCACCTTGAGCCCGTAGCAGGAGATGTGCTCCGGCTTGAGCTCCAGCACGTGGCGCAGCGTTTCCTTCCACTGGGGCGCGGTCTGATTGGGCAGGCCGTACATCAGATCCAGGGAGACGTTGTCAAAGCCGCACTTCCGGGCCGAATGCACCGCGGCCCGGGCCTGCTCGTAGTTGTGGGGACGGCCCAGCTTTTGCAGCACGTCGTCCCGGTCGGACTGCACGCCCAGAGACATCCGGTTGAAGCCCTCGGCCCGGAGCTTTTTCAGCAGGGATTCCGTCACGGAGTCCGGGTTGGCCTCGAAGGTGATCTCCGCGTCCTTGTCCACCCGGAAGCGGTGCTGCAGCTCGGCAAAGATCCGGCGCAGATTGTCCGCACCGAAGAAGGAGGGCGTCCCGCCGCCGAAGTAGACGGTATCGACGATATAATCCGTCGCCAGCGCGCCGGCCTCCTTAAAGTGGACTGCCAGCGCCTCCAGATAGTTGTCCACCAGCCGCCGATCTCGGCTGCCGCCGATGGAGTAAAAGTCGCAGTATTGACACTTGCTGCGGCAAAAAGGGATGTGGATGTACACCCCCAGGGGCTTTAGTACGTTCATAATGCTCTCCGGTTTGGAATGCAAAATGCAAAATGCAAAATGCAAAATGGTATTGAGGCTTTCTGCTGACCGCCGGAAAATCAGAGGTCACCAGAATTTCCCTTTATAAGATCGGAATACTTCGTGGTCAAAGTCAAAACCGCTGATTTCCGTGGCTTCTCCCCGCAAATAGTAAACGGTTTTTTTGTGGTTTGCGTCTCTGTACACACATACATCGAAATTGAGATCGTTTCCGATCTCCCCGGCCATTTCCGCAGCCATCTTGTTCAGCAGCTCCACCGCGCTCGCGTATTGCTCCGCGGTTTGATTATCCTCGCGCAGTCGGACCTGGACGGCAAGGCGCATCGGATAGCGGTCAAAAAGCTCGGGATAGCTAAGGGCGGCCAGCGGGATCGGCTCTTCGTTCTTCTTCAGCGCTTCCAGATAGTCTGTGCCGGTTTGCACGTTGGCTGCTTCTTCCGCGTTCCCATTGCGAATGCTGCCGCATACTCTGCCGATAAAACAGAAGCAGTAGCTTCCGGATTCGCTCAGCATGCCGCTATAATAACGCTGCACATAGGAGGAATAAAAATGCTTCTCGATCTGATCCTCCAGCCATCCGACCTGCTGCTCCCAAAGGCTTGCGCGGTTGTTCAGCGTACAATGTACGGTTTTCCCCAGGGCGTCGGTATAGGTGACGTCCCATTCGTAGCAATCCACCGTGTCCTGGTGATAGCCGCAGCTGCAATCCTCGCCCTCGATATGCCGATCTGTGCGTTCGCCCAGGGAATAATCCCCAAATATCTGGCGCAGCTCGGTTTCATACAGAACGGGGTAATCGTCTGTATAGACAAGATGCTTGACCGTGTGGCTGTGACAGCCGGACAGGGCCAGGAGCAGCACGGCAGCCAGCGAGACGGCGATCAGGCTCCGAAGGATCCGATTTGCTTTCATACCGCTTCTGCTCCCTTCATTTTGCATTTTGCATTTTGCACTTTGCATTGTCTATTCGTCCATCTTCAAAACCGCCATGAAGGCCTCGGAGGGCACCGACACGGTGCCGAAGGTACGCATCCGCTTTTTGCCTTCCTTCTGCTTTTCCAGCAGCTTCTTCTTTCGGGTGATGTCGCCGCCGTAGCACTTGGCCAACACATCCTTGCGCAAGGCCTTGATCGTCTCGCGGGCGATGATCTTGCCGCCGATGGCGGCCTGGATCGGGATCTCAAACATCTGGCGGGGGATGTTGTCCTTCAGCTTCTCGCAAATGCGCCGGGCGCGGGCGTAGGCCTCGTCGGCGAAGAGAATGAAGCTCAGCGCGTCCACCAGCTCGCCGTTGAGCAGAATGTCCAGTTTGACCAGCTTGGAGGGCCGGTAGCCGATCAGCTCATAGTCCAGCGAACCGTAGCCCCGGGTGCGGGATTTCAGCGCGTCGAAGAAGTCGTAGATGATCTCGTTGAGGGGGATCTCGTAGTGGAGCTCCACCCGGCTCTGATCCAGGTAGGTCATGTCCTTGAATTCGCCCCGGCGGAACTGGCACAGATCCATGATGTTGCCCACATAGTCCGGCGGGGTGATGATGCTGGCCTTCACGTAGGGCTCGTAGGCCTGGGAGATCTCCATGGGGTCGGGGTAGTTGATGGGGGTATAGACGGCGATGTGGCTGCCGTCGGTCTTGTCGATCTCGTAGACCACGTTGGGCGCGGTGGTGATCAGATCCAGGTTGAACTCCCGTTCCAGCCGCTCCATGATGATCTCCATGTGCAGCAGGCCCAACAAGCCGCAGCGGAAGCCGAAGCCCAGGGCGATGGAATTCTCCTGGGTGTAGTACATGGAGGCGTCGTTGAGCTTGAGCTTTTCCAGGGCGTCCCGCAGGTCGCCGTACTTGGAGCCGTCGGCGGGGTAGACGCCGGAGTAGACCATGGGCTGGCAGGTCTTGTAGCCGGGCAGAGGCTCCGCGGCGGGGTTCTCCGCCCCGGTGACGGTGTCGCCCACCCGGGTGTCGGAGATGGTCTTGATGGAGGCGGTGAGATAGCCCACCTCTCCGGCGCCCAGCGCGTCGGCGGGGACCATGCCCTTGGGGTGCAGATAGCCGCACTCCACCACCTTGTAGACGGCGCCGGAGGCCATCATTTTCACGTCCATGCCGGGGCGAACGATGCCGTTCATCACCCGCATATAGACCACCACGCCCCGGTAGCTGTCGTATTGGCTGTCGAAGATCAAGGCCTGCAGGGGGGCCTCCCGGTCACCCTTGGGGGCGGGCACGTCGTGGACGATCATTTCCAGCACGGAATGGATGTTGATGCCGTTCTTGGCGGAGATCTCCGGGGCGTCCATGGCGGGCAGGCCGATCACGTCCTCGATCTCCTTCTTGACCTCCTCCGGCCTGGCGGCAGGGAGGTCGATCTTGTTCACCACAGGCAGGACCTCCAGCCCTGCGTCAATGGCCAGGTAGGTGTTGGCCAGAGTCTGGGCCTCGATGCCCTGGGAGGCGTCCACCACCAGCACCGCGCCTTCGCAGGCAGTGAGGGAGCGGGAGACCTCGTAGTTGAAGTCCACGTGGCCCGGGGTGTCGATCAGGTTCAGCACATAGTCCTGCCCGTCGTCCGCCCGGTAGTTGAGCTTGACGGCCCGGGCCTTGATGGTGATGCCCCGCTCCCGTTCCAGCTCCATATTGTCGAGGATCTGCTCCTCCATTTCCCGCTTGTCCACGGTTTTGGTCTCCTCCAGCAGCCGATCCGCCAGGGTGGACTTGCCGTGGTCGATGTGGGCCACAATGGAGAAATTTCGGATCTTGGAAAGTTCAGTCATAAACAATACCTCAAAAAGGGCCACTCTATCCCTTATAATCCACCATATTATAGCAGAGTTTTTCCGACTTGTAAAGAGTAATGTAGCGTCGGCAATAAGCCGACGCTACGTTCCAAGCAGATATTTTTCCAGCGCGTCAAAGTCCGGCAGGGTGCAGAGTACCCCGGCTTCTTCCAGCTCTCCGGGGGCCGCGTAGCCCCAGCCTGCGCCGATGCAGGGGATGCCGACCTTGGCCGCGCCGATGGCGTCGTATTTGGTGTCGCCGATCAGCACCGTGGAGCCCTTGTCTGCACCGCAGAGGGCCATGGCCTCCCGGACGATCTCCCATTTGGCGGCGTTGTTGAGCCCCGGCTTGCTGCCCACGATCACATGGAAGCGATCCAGCAGTCCGGCCCGATCCAGCAGCAGCTCCGCCATGGTCTGGGGCTTGGAGGTGGCCACCCCCAGGGTCAGCCCCGCGGCCCGGAGCCGCTCCAGAAATTCCCCCACGCCGGGGAAGGGCGCGCTCTCATAGATGCCGATAGGCTGATACCGCTCCCGGAAATCCAGAACCAGCTGCTCCGCCAGGGCCTTGTCCACCCCGTAGACCTCCATGAACTTGTCCACCAGCGGGGGCCCTGCAAAGCAGCGCAGGGCTTCCAGCTCCCCGTCCATCCCGTGCTTCCGCAGGGCATATTGGATGCTCTTGGTGATCCCCTCCACCGTGTCGAAGAGGGTGCCGTCAAAGTCGAATAAAATCGTCTGAAATTGTTGCATTATTTCTGATCCTCTGTTTTATTCATTACTTGGTTCATGCTCCCCGTCCGGTAGCCCCCCAGATCCAGGGTGACCCAGCGGTAGCCGGAGCCCCGCAGGGCCCCGTTGACAGCGGCGGCCAGGGCGGGATCCCGAAGCCGCGCCATCCCTTCCTCGTCCAGCTCCAGCCGGGCCAGCTCGCCGTGATCCCGCACCCGGAGCTGCCGGAAGCCCCGGGCCGTCAGCCAATCCTCTGCCGCCTCCACCCGGGCCAGCCCCGGGGCATTGATGGGCTGACCGGTGACGAAGCGGGTGGCCAGACAGGCCATGGCGGGCTTGTCCCAGGTGGGCAGGCCCAATTCCTTGGAAATAGCCCGGATCTCCGCCTTGCCGAGTCCCGCCTCCAGCAGGGGAGAGCGGACGCCCAGCTCCCGGATGGCCCGCATCCCGGGGCGGTAGTCTCCCAGGTCGTCCCGGTTGGAGCCCTCGGCCACCCACGCAAGGCCCAGCGCCCGGGCGGTCTCCGTGATCCGGGTAAAGATGGCCCGCTTGCACAGATAGCAGCGCTCCGGGGGATTGTCCGCCACCCCGGGGATCGCCAGGGTGTCCGCGTCCAGCAGGATCAGCCGGACGCCTGCTGACGCGCAGTAGTCCTCCGCAGCCCGGAGCTCCCGAGCGGGAACAAAGCAGGAGCGCACCGTCACCGCCGCGGCCTTCTCTCCCAGGGCGTCCTTGGCGGCCCGCAGCAGCAGGGTGGAGTCCACCCCGCCGGAAAAAGCTACCGCCACGGAGCCCATTTCCCGGAGCAGCGCCAAAAGTCTGTCATATCGTTCGTTCATAATGCATCATGTAGGGACGGCACTCTGCCGTCCGCCTCTGCACCCGGTTCCCCGTGTAGGGACGGCACTCTGCCGTCCACCTCTGCACCCGGTTCCCCGTGTAGGGACGGCACTCTGCCGTCCGCCTCTGCACCCGGCTCCCTGTGTAGGGACAAGCATTGCTTGTCTGCGAAATCAGCCAGCTTCCGGGCCTCGTCGAGCGTCATATTCTGCTCCCGGGCGATCCGCGCCAGATCCTCATACTCATATTTGACCCGTTCCACCCCGTACCCCGTCGCGATTTTCCGCCGCACGGGCCCGAATGCGGTTTCTACGGTTTCCACGCGCCGTTCCAACACCGAGCGCCGCATGGCGAACTCCCGTACCCCAAGGGTGGTGGTGTGCCGGAACAGCAGGGCGGTCATGGCCGTCCGATCATCCGGTTTACATAAAACACACAGCATCGTCCCGGGCCGACCCTTCTTCATGCCGATGGGGGTCGTCCACACGTCCAGCGCTCCGGCCTCCAGCAGGCGTTCGGCGACGAAGCTCACGGCTTCCCCTGTCATGTCGTCCAGATTGCAGCGGAGCTCAAACACGAAATCCGCCTTTCCGGCTTCCGGCGCGCCCTCCTCCGTCTCCCCCAGCAGGGCCCGGACGCAGTTGGCGGCGGGGAAGTCCTTTTGCCCCATGCCGTAGCCCACGGCCTCGGCGCGCATCACGGGCATCGGCCCAAATTTGTTTACATAATATTTCAGCAGCGCCGCCCCCGTGGGGGTGCAAAGCTCGCCCTGGATGCCGCCGCCGTAGATGGGCACGTCCCGCAGCAGCTCCGCCGTGGCGGGGGCGGGGACGGGCATGATCCCGTGGGCGCAGCGTACCTGCCCGCAGCCCACATGGACAGGGGAGCAAAGGATCTGCGCCGGAGCCAGCTGGTGGATCAGCAGGCACACCGCTGCCACGTCGGCCACCGCATCCAGCGTACCCACCTCGTGAAAGTGGATCTCCTCCACCGGCACCCCGTGTACCTTGCTCTCGGCCTGGGCCAGCAGTCGGTACACCGCCAGTACGTCGTCCCGCACCGCCTCCGGCAGGGCCAGATGATCCTGCACCAGATGCTCGATCCCGTGCAGCCCGGTGTGGGAATGGTGGTGTTCATGTTCGTGCGCGTGCTCATGTTCATGGCCTGATGCCTGATGCCTGATGCCTGATGCCTCGTCGTGGGCGTGCTCCTCCTCCCCATGCACCAGCACCCGCATATGGGTCCCGGTGATGCCGCATTTCACGGCGGGCTCCGGGGCGTATTCCACCCCGGGGATCCCCAGGGCGTTCAGCCGGGCCACGAAGGCGGCCTTGTCCGGCAGCAGCTCCAGCAGGGCCGCCGTCAGCATATCCCCCGCCGCGCCCATGGAGCAGTCCAAATAAAGCGTTTTCATGGATTCGTCCTCCTACGTTTCGAGCGTTCTCTGTAGGGGCGCTCAGGGAGCGCCCACGCCTTCCCGGGGCCGCATGTGATTGATCCGATTTGCCAGAAAGCCCGCGCCGAAGCCGTTGTCGATGTTCACTACGCTGACCCCGCTGGCGCAGGAGTTCAGCATGGACAGCAGGGCCGAGACCCCATGGAAGGAGGCCCCATAGCCCACGCTGGTGGGCACGGCGATCACGGGGCAGTCCACCAGCCCTCCCAGGACTGAGGCCAAAGCTCCCTCCATCCCGGCAATGGCGACTACCACGGAGGCCCCCATCAGCTCGTCCAGATGGGAGAGCACCCGGTGCAGGCCCGCCACGCCCACGTCGTAGAGCCGGACCACCCGGCTGCCCAGGAATTCCGCCGTCTGGGCGGCCTCCTCGGCCACGGGGACGTCGCTGGTGCCGCCGGTGGCCACCACGATATAGCCGATCCCGTCCGGCTCCGGGGCCTCACCCAGGGCGGCGATCCGGGCCGTGGGGTCAAAGCGCAGGGGAAAGCGCTCCGCCAGCGCGGCGGCCTTCTCCGGGTCCAGCCGGGTGATCAGCACTCGGTCCTGCCCGTTTTCCGTCATGGTTTCCAGGATCCCGGCCATCTGCTCCACAGTCTTGCCGGCCCCGTAGACCACCTCCGCGGCCCCCTGCCGCAGCTTCCGGTGGAGATCCACCTTGGCGTAGCCGATGTCTGCAAAGGGGGCCTTTTTCAGCGCCAGCAGCGCCTCGTCCACCGAGAGGGCCCCGCTGTGCAGCTGCTCCAGGATCTGTCTGATCTCTGTGTTCATGCGTCTGCCTCCTGCGTGTTCGCCCCGGATCGGATGTAGTCCTCTTTTGTCAGCAGCAGCTGGAGGATCCCGTTCTCCATCCCGACCTCCCGGAAGCCGATGGCCTTGTGGATGTGACAAGCGGCCTCCCGGGTGGGCTCGAAATCGTTGTGCAGCCGGGCGATCCCCACCGTCAGAAAGGCACGGTCGCACAGCAGGCGAAGCCCCTGGCTGCCGTAGCCCTTGCCCCGCTCCGGGGCGTAGATCACAATGCCCATGTCCCACCAATCCCGGGCCGGGTTGCAGTGGAAGTTCACGTTTCCCACGAAGGCGCCGTCGGATTCGCGCTGCAGATAGGCGTAGAAGCGCTCCGGCTCCCGGCCGATCCATTTCTCGCGGAACGCCGGCCACTCCGTCATGGAGAACGGAACGCAGCCGTCCGGCGGGTACCAGGGGGCGTTGTAGGCCATGGTGGCCGGGTCAGACAGCAGTCTGGCGTAGAACCAGCCGTCCTCCGGGCCGGGAAGATACAGGCGCAGCCTGTCCGCCGTGTGTTTGTGTTCCATACCGTATTCTCCTTCCGTTTCTTTGTGGCTATTATAGCAGAAACCCGATGCGCCTGCAAGTGAAAAAAAGGGGCTGTAAAAAAAGTCCCATAACGAAAAGTGAGAAGTCGCGAAAAACGGCTTCTCATTTTCGTTATAAAAGAGATGGCTGCCCCCTATCGGAAGCAGCCAAATGGTGGTATAATGTAACTGCTATGAAACTTCATATCACCGGTGTTCATTATACACCAATCCAGTTGAAAATGCCACTGGAAATTGAAAGAATTATTGGAGTAAATGATCCGGTATATACGTTTCATGAGGTAATGAGCCATATCGACCTAAACAAATATCCTGCAGCTGAGGAGAGCAGGACAGGCCGGCCAAAGTATGACTGCATCAAGCTCATGAAGGTTATACTGTTTGCCTTTATGGAGCATGGATATATCTCGGCCAGGGAGATTCGGAAGCTGTGCAAAACAGACATTCGCTTTCTTTGGCTGCTGGATGGAACCCCTGCTCCGAGCCACATGACGATTGCAAACTTCATTAAGAAGCATATGAAAGAGATTGTCCGGGTGCTGTTCATGGACATAAACCGGTACATATTTGAGAAAGAAGCTGTAGATCTGAACCATCTCTACATTGACGGCAGTAAAATCATAGCCAATGCCAACCGTTACAGTTGGGTATGGAAAAAGAGTTGCATCACAAACCGGGATAAGACATTCGTAAAAATCACAGAGATACTCAACGAGATGAACGCCGGATTGGAAACACAGGGCGTAAAGCTCGGAACCAGAAGCGCGTATGCCATAGAGTATGTAGAGCTGCTGTTGGAGAAATACATATCTCTGGTCGCACTGGCCCCGGAGAAGGTGATCCGGGGCCGTGGGCACCGCAAGTCGAATGAGCAAAGGCAATATGACCGTCTCAAGGAATGCCTGGATCGTCTAAAGAAGTACGCGAAGCAGATACAGATCTGCGGAGAGCAGCGGAACAGTTATTCCAAGACAGACAACGGGGCAAGCTTCATGCGGATCAAGCGGGACTATATGGGAAACGACCAGTTGCTTCCGGCATACAATTTGCAGTTAGGAATCTGTGATGAGTACATTGCCGTGTACGATGTAAAGCAGTTTGCCTCTGACATGGAGTGCTTTCAACCGCTCATGGAACGGTTTTTCTCACAGTACGAGAGATATCCGGAGTACCCGGTGGCGGATGCAGGCTATGGCAGCTATAACAACTACCTGTACTGTGAGGAACACAGGATACAGAAGTTCATGAAGTTTCCCACCTTTGAAAAAGAAACGAAGGATTCAGCTTACCGGGAAAACCCGTTTCGTGCGGTCAACTTTGCCATTGACGAGAACGGAGACATGATCTGTCCGAACGGGAAGAAGTTCCGCTTCTGCGGGAAGCGAGCAGTAAAAGGGAATCAATATGGCCGCGAAGAAGAAATATTCCAGTGCGAGGATTGCACAGGCTGTCCATACAGGGAGAAGTGCTGCAAGGGCGAGGGGAACCGTACGGTTCGGGTAAACGTAGAGCTGACGAAGTTTCACGAGGAAGTCCTTAGCAATCTGAATTGCATCCACGGAGCTTTGCTGCGAATGAACCGGAGCATCCAGGCAGAGGGTTCCTTTGGCGGAATTAAGTGGAACCGTTCCTACACCAGAGCTCGCAGAAGGGGCTTAGACGGTCTGCTTTTGGAGATAGGCTTGATTTCCTGCGGTTTTAATCTCCACAAGTACCACTTGCGAAAGCAAAAGACGAGAAAAGTCGCCTGAGTAAAACAGAAAAGTTATCCACAGAGAGGCCGGCAGCAACCGCAAAAACGCTTCCGGTTCTGTTTGTTGTGCGTAAACGATCCATAAGCCTTCCGTATTTGAGTCATTCCAGCGCATCTCTGAGCTGCATATGAAAAGATAGAACAAGATCTCGCCACTCTGACGAGACCTTGTTCTTCTTTAAGGCTGTTT